>JAAYGY010000013.1 GCA_012735575.1 Clostridiales bacterium | reverse complement strand
TATTAAACTGAGCCATGGTTCATCCTCCTCGGTTTGGTATTTGTTTAGCAACTATATTTTACCGAGGTATGAGCTTTGGCTCAACTCCTTTTTACACCATTATATAGACTTAATCCAGTTAATTTCAATCAATCTTATGTTAATACAATAAATTTCAATTAATCCTATGTAAATTCAATATTCAATTACAATAAGGTGAATACGTCTACTTTTTCTGCCAGGGCAAGGCCCTAAGGGGAGAAAGTAGGCTGTTTTTTTATAGTTTTTTTAACACCTGGGTAATCATTTAATAGATATTGTCAAATATGAGAATCCATCAGAGTCAAATAATAAAAGAGAATAAAGCCCTTGTTTAATTAATTAGAAAATGATATTATCCTATTAATAATTATAGGTAAAACCTATAAATAGTTTGTTTTATTAGGAGGTTAACATGACCATAAGACATTTAAAAATATTTATTGAAGTTGCAGATACGGGCAAAATGAGTGCTGCTGCCTCAAATCTATATATATCCCAGCCAACGGTAAGCCAGGCCATAAAGGAGCTGGAAGAATATTATGGGATGCTTTTGTTTGAACGGCTTTCCAAGAAACTATATATAACTGAAAAAGGGAAAAAACTATTGTCCTATGCCAGAAATGTTGTAAAGCAGTTTGATGACATGGAAGAGATGGTGTTTGAGGCAGGATATGTAGAGAAAATAAGAATAGGTGCAACCATGACTGTAGGGGAATGTCTCTTAAGCCAGGTTATAAACAGCTTTAGGAGTGCAAATCCGGAGGTTGAAACCTATTCTTATATAAACAATACAAAGATAATTGAGGAAAAATTATTAAAATCCGAGCTGGATGTTGCAATAGTCGAAGGCAGGGTAAAAAGCCCGGATCTAATAAGTATCCCGGAGATTAAGGATTATCTGGTTCTTGTTTGCAGCATGTCACATCCCTTTGCTAAGCGGGAGACTGTAAAGCTTTCAGTGCTGGAGAGTGAGAACTTTGCCATGCGTGAAGAGGGAAGCGGGACCAGGGAACTTTTTGAAAGATTTATGATAGATCATGACCTAACCATAAAAACAACCTGGGAAGCCAACAGTACTCAGTCCATTAAAAATGCAGTAATAGAAAATCAGAACTTAGCTGTTATTTCCATACGTTTATTAGAAGAAGAAATACGAAGAGGACAGGTATATGTAATACAAAATACGGGATCGGAATGGGAGAGATATTTTAGCATTGTTTATCATAAGAATAAGGTAATAACCGACGAAATAAAAAGTTTAATAGAAATTGTTGAGGACTATAAACATCCACAGATATTAAAGGGCTTACAGACAGGCAGCCTTATAGTCTAGTTGAAAAAGAATGTATATTTATGCTATTTCTAAAAAGTTAATTGAAGGTATTCTTGATAAACTTAACGAATATTTAAAATAAATATTAAATAGAAAAGAGGGGTAATATGAAGATTGCTGTATCCAGCTGGAGTATGCATCGTGACTTCTTTCAGGGCAATATCAAAATGGTGGATTTCATAAGGATTGCTAAGGAGGATTTTGGGGTGGATGCCATTGAAACCGTTCATTGGCTGATCCCCCATGTACCAGAAGTGCAGTCACAGATAACCAAAGCATTTGCAGATTTTGAATCAGAGGATCCTGAAAAAAAAAGGAAAGCCTGGGAAACCGTTGGTCAGGCCATTACGGAACTAAGTACCAAAAAGCCGGATAACCTGGAGGATATAAAGGCAGCTCTCAAAGAATATGGTGTCAAAGTAGTGAATATGCCAATAGATTATGGCAATATATCTCAATTAGATGAAAAGAAACGTAAGGCTGATTTAGAGGTTATAAAAATGTGGATAGATGTGGCTGCTGAACTGGGGAGCCAAGGAGCAAGAGTTAATACCGGCCAACAGCCTGAAGGGGTATTTGATTTGAGTATTCCAGCAGCTTCCTACAGGGAGTTGGCTGAATATGCAGCAGCTAAAAATGTAGTCATGATCCTGGAAAACCACGGAGGTATGTCTGCAGATCCTGATAATATCCTAAAGCTTTTTGACATGGTAGATCATCCGAATTTCAGAATTTGTCCTGACTTTGGTAACTTTGAGGATGGTATTAGATATGAAGCACTAGATAAAATATTTGGCCTCAATGCCTTCCTGGTGCATGCCAAAACATATGATTTTGATGAGCAAGGCAATCACCCCATGTTTGATTTTGACAAATGTATGGAAATAGCCAGCAAACACGGATTCGATGGCTATTATTCCGTAGAGTTTGAAGGATTGGGAGATCATGTGGATGGTATTAAGAAAACCATTGAACTGCTAAAAAAACATGCATAACTGTAGATAAAAGAATTTTGAAATTGAAAATATAGTGAAAATAATGATATAATCTGTAATTGTAGTGTTCAAGTTAATCAAAAAGGGTCTCACTGTTATGGCTAAAAACAGTGGGACCTTTAATGTATAAGTTATAACAGGAGGTTTTAGGATGAAACATGAATTTACCATTGGCACCTTCAATATAAGGTACGGATCAGCGGATGATGGGCTTAATATCTGGGATAACAGAAAAGAGCTGGTAATCAAAAGTATTACCGAAAAACTGCCGGAAATTATAGGTTTTCAGGAGGTACTGCCCTTTGTAAAGGAATATTTGGAGGACAACCTGCCTCAATATATTATACTGGGTACCGGCAGGGGTGAGGATTTAAAGGATGAACACAATTGTGTGGCCATAAGGCGGGATAGCTTTGAACCGGTATCCTTGGAAACCCTTTGGCTGTCAAATACCCCCTATGTACCAGGTTCAAAACTTGAAAACAATGATGGGATGCCCAGGATTTGTACAACCCTGGTCTTAAGATCCAAGATAAACAACAGGCTTATACGTGTTTTTAATACCCATCTGGATTACAGGTTTTCCCATATAAGGCTCTTACAGCTTGAAATATTAAACCGATTTGTAGAGGAGTATGAAAATAGGCTGTCCATACCCACCTTTTTAACAGGGGATTTAAACTGTACTCCCCACAGTCAGGAAGTTGATTATGTCCTTAAGGATTTTTACATAAAACTCGTGGATATTTCTACTGAAAAGCTTATAAATAGCAATATTACCTTCCATGATTATTTTAGGGGTAGGGCCAACAAGTCCAAGATTGACTATATTTTTGCTACCGCCAACGTAAGATTTATTAGATCTTATATAGATGATACTGTTAAGGAAGGGGTTTATCTATCAGATCATTATCCTGTGTACGCAGTTGTTGAGATTTAACCTTGCGTTCCATAATTACCTTTATTATGGATACCATACCATAGACCAGGCTGATAAAAAGGGCTATGGCTGCACCTGAGGGAATATTTAAGGTGTATGAAATCCACAGTCCCGTTAGGGTGAAGAATATTCCCAGCAGGCTGGAGGTCAGCATAAGTTTTTTCAGGTTGTTGGTGAAAAGCTTTGCTATGGCTGGTGGTGCTGTAAGCAATGCCATAATCAGGATTATACCTATTACATGGATAACTACCACCACAGTTAAAGCTATCAGTATAAATAGAAGGTATTCAATCAAGGTGGTTTTTATGCCTATAACGGTGGAGAACTCCTCGTCAAAGAGATAGGCTTTCAATTGATGGTAAAGGGCAGCTACGGCAAATATTACTACAGCATCAAGTAGGGTTATGATATAGAGGTTGTTGCGGGATACCGTCAGTATATCTCCAAAGAGATAGGTAGTCATATCCGGCGGATAACCGGGAGTTAGAGCAATAAAGAGTATACCCAGACTCATTCCTGCTGCCCAGAATATACCAATAGGTATATCTGTATTCATGGTAGTTTTCCGTTTTATAGTTGCAATTCCCATGGCAGCAAATATGGTGATAAATAAAGCACCTATAATGGGTTCTATACCTAAAAAGTATCCAAGGCCTATTCCGCCAAAAGCGGTATGGGCTATGCCGCCGCTCATCATAACCAGTCTTTTTTCTATAATGATAGAACCTATTATTCCGCAGGCAATACTGGCAAGGATTGCACTAATGACTGCATTTTGTAAAAACTGATATTGTAAAAGTGAATCAAACAAGACTATTACCTCCATTACTGCCGTGTTCTTTTAAAACCCTATGGGGCACACCATGGGCTATTAGGTCTATGGGGCATCCATAGATCTGGTGGATTATATCATCAGACAGCTCTGAATGACCATGGTAAAACAGTTTTTTATTCAAACAGGCAAGGGAATGGACATGGGAAGAGATGGCATTCATATCATGGGTGACCATTATTATTGTCATATCCCTGTTTAATTTCTCCAGGATTGAATAAATATGAGATTTTGACTCTGCGTCCAGGCTGGCAGTAGGTTCATCCAGTATCAAAATCTTTGGCTCAACAGTCAAGGCCCTGGCAATTAGAGTCCTTTGAAGCTGGCCTCCCGACAGCTGCCCGATTTGGCGTTTGCGCAGGGAGTAGATTTCCAGTTTATCCATGAGAGAGTGAGCTATATCCATGTCCGTTTTGCTGTACTTATGAAAGAGGGGAGTTTTGCCTGACAATCTCCCCATGAGCACCGTTTCCTCCACGGTTATGGGAAAATCCCGATGAAATTTTGTAAACTGGGGAACATATCCCATAAGCCCCAAAGCTTTGGCAGGAGGCTTTCCATAAACTTCGATCTTTCCTGAACTAGGTGAAATCAGGCCTAAAATTGCCTTTAATAGGGTGCTTTTCCCACCCCCGTTAGGGCCTATAATGCCTAAAAACTCTCTATCCCTTACTTTTAGGTTTACATTTGATAGTGCACACATCTTTTGGTAATACACAGTAAGGTTGCTTACATTAATAACATATTCCAACTTTTCATTAACCCTTTTTCTATTCATATATTCTCACTTTCATTTCATTATCTCTGCAAAGGTATCGGCTATTTTCTCTAAGTTTTCTATATAGTCGGGAGCAAGAGGTGCTATTTGCTCAGTTTTACCTCCAATTTCCCTGGCGAAGGTGTCGGCTTGGCGACTGTCCACCTCTGCCTGATAGAAGATAGCCTTTATTCCCTTTTCCTTTGCTATATCAACAATGCTTTCGAAGGTTTGAGGGGCAGCATCCTTTCCCTCTTCTTCAAGAGCAATCATTTCAAGGCCGTAATCATCAGCAAAGTATCCAAAAGCCGGATGGTAGGCAATAAAGGTCCTAATTTCTAAATCCTTTAGGGTATCTTTTATTTTAGCGTCCAGTTGATCCAGTTGCTCCTTATACTTCTGGGCATTTTTGATATATGTATTCTTATTTTCAGGATCCAACTGAGATAATTCCTCAGCTATTACATCTATCATAACCTTTACCCTCTTGGGAGACAGCCATATATGAGGATCCCTTTCCCCGGGAGCTATTTCCAGATCAGGGTAAGTATCTGATACTTGCTTTGCCAGGTCAACAATCTTTAAATTTGGGTTAAAGTCCTTGGATTTTGGCAGTATGCTGGCTTCCTCTGATGGTACTCCAATTGTAAAGTAAATTGTGGCATTGCTGAAGTTTCGCAGCTGTTCGGGAGTGGCTGAATAGGTTTCAGGGCTGCTGCCAGGGGGAATCATGGTAACCACATCCACTAAATCCCCGGCTACCTCTTTAACAAAGGTGCTTTGAGGAACAATAGACACTGCAACAGTAAGCTTATCACTGTGTTGGGATGCCGACTGTCCACAGCCAGATACAAGGCTTAAAATAAGTAATAAAACTGTAACAATAAAAACTATATTGGTAAAAGATTTCATTTTCATAGGTTTAGCATTCATTTTTTACTCCTTTTAACGAAAGATATAATTAAAGCCAATTTTTATTATATTACTCTCAAAATCAATGTCAATGAAAAATTAGCCTATATATATGGTACCCCATACCGGGAAGTGTAAACCAATTATCCTTTAGTATTGCCATAAATAAACATATGATTTATAATATTTATATGTTATAAATATTATAAGGTATAAATATAACATATAAATAAAATCCATTAATGCAGGAGGTGAAATGGTGGAGGATTTGTATATTGCCTGTCATAGAAAGTTAATGGATCTGAGCTGGAGGATTATTAAGAAATCCAGATGCAATTTAGCCGAGCTAGGGTTTGCCTGGAATCAGTATTCTGTTTTGAAGATTTTAGAACAGGACCAGGCTATGACTTTATCGGAGATTAGTGCTCGGGTCCATAGAAAAAACAGCAATGTCACTCCTATCATCGACTTTTTGGTATCCAAGGGTATAGCAGAACGAATCCCTGATGAAAAAGACAGAAGAATAATTCGGGTCAGGCTGACTGATGAAGGAGTGGCCATTCGGGAGCAGGCCATAGCTCATCATGACAATTTTATCAGGCAACTGTATAGCACATTGGATGAAGAAGAAATGAAAAGCTTTATGGACATTGTTGATGTATTCTTAGAAAAGATCAAATGATTTAATAAGGGGAGAGGCTAATGGCTAAAGATAAGTCCATATTATATGATAAATCCGTGTTATATAAAAATTTGGTAAAACACAGATGGCGGTATGTAAAGGGGCTGTTTTTCTTAATAGCAATTAATGTGCTACAGATACTAGTCCCAAGGCTTACAGGTATTGTGGTAGACGGGCTGAAAACATTAAGCCTAAGCGAAAGAGATCTTATATACTACGGTGCTTTATTAATTGTAATTTCCCTTATGATTTTTGCATCTCACTATCTATCCAGAGTACAGGTAATGGGAGCCAGCAATTTATTCGACTATGAAGTCAGAAATGAAATGTTTGACCATATGCTCAGCCTTTCCATGAGATTTTTTCATAAGAACCGCATAGGAGATCTTATGGCGCTGGCAACCAATGACCTGGGTTCCCTTAGAATGATCTTATCCAGAGGGTTTAACCTGATGATAAACACAGTTATTCTACTTATAGGCAGTATTGTGGTAATGGCCGGCTACATGGATCTTAGGCTTACCATTTATTCCTTTCTGCCATTTCCCTTTTTAGTCTGGGTAATGGTAAGATTTGGTCCTATGATTCATAGAAGATTCCGTAGGGTACAGGAGTCCTTTAGTGATCTGACCAGAATGACCCAGGAGAACATATCGGGAATCCGTGTTATAAAAGCCTTTGTTCAGGAGGAAAATGAAATTGAAAACTTTGCCAGGCTCAACCAGGAAAACTTTGATATTAATATGGCTCTGGCCAGGGTGCAGGCGATTTTCTATCCCTCCATCAGTTTAATATCATCTATATCCTTTCTCATTGCCTTTATATACGGAGGCAATTTAGTTATAAAGGGGACTATTACTCTAGGGGATTTTGTTGCTTTTAACGGATACCTGGGGATTATAATCAGACCTATTACCTCTATAGGTATGATAATAAACTTCTCACAAAGGGCAAAGGCTTCGGTGGATAGAATTCATGTGCTGTTTCAACAGAGGCCTGAAATAGTGGATACAGGCATGCCCGAATCAGAGGAGGAAATAGCAAAATGGGAGAAGGGTATAGAGGGAAAAATTGAGTTTAGGGATCTTACCTTTTCCTATGATAAGAATGAAGCTCCTGTTCTGAAAGATATCAACTTGACCATCGAGCCTGGTAAGACCTTAGGTATAATAGGAAAGGTAGGAAGCGGAAAATCTACCATAGCAAATCTAATATTGCGGCTATACAATCCAATGGAGGAAGGTCAGTTATTAATTGATGGAGTAGACATTACAAAGGTGCCTTTAAAGCTTTTAAGGGAAAGCATAGGCTTTGTACCTCAGGATAATTTTCTCTTTTCCTCCACCATTAAGAGCAATATTGGCTTTACACCTGAAGAACCTGATATGGAAGAGATACGGAGAGCTGCCCGTATAAGCCAGATAGATGATACTATAATGGAGCTTCCTGATAAGTATGAGACAATGCTGGGTGAGAGAGGAGTTAACCTATCAGGAGGACAAAAGCAGAGGGTTTCTATTGCCAGGGCATTAGTCAAAGATCCATCTATACTAATACTGGACGATTGTCTGTCTGCTGTTGACACCAATACAGAGCGAAAGATTCTGGATGACTTAAAGCCCTTTATGGAAGAGAGGACCTGTATAATTATAGCTCATAGGATATCCACCATACAGGATGCAGATGAGATCATAGTGTTAGATGATGGAAAGATTATAGAAAGAGGAACTCATGAGGAATTGTTGGCCAATGAAGGCTACTACAGCAGGATATATCATCGTCAGCTATTGGAAGAGGAGATCGAGAGGGCGTAAAAATTATACTAATGAATATTATTAGAAAGGGTATGGTAGGTTATGGAGCAAAATAAAAGATCATTAAGGCGGATATATGATAGAGTAATCGTTAAAAGGATGTTAGTCTTTGCAAAACCTTACTGGTATCTGTTTGCCATAGCCCTTATCTTGATCTTTGCGGTAACAGGTGCATCTTTGGCCAGACCCTATTTGACCAAGATAGGGATTGACAAATATATGACCGGAAGTTACAGGGGTACCATGCCGGCAGAAGAAGCTTATAGAGGTATCTGGTACCTGGGCATACTGTTTTTTGTGCTTATTGTGATTGAGTTTGCTTTTAGCTATCTACAGCATTATATTCTGGAACTTGCGGGAAAAAGGGTAATAAAGGATATAAGACAGACGGTATTCAGGCATATACAACACCTGCCTCTGTCCTATTTTGACAAGATGGCTGCAGGTAGGGTTGTAACCAGGATTACCAATGACCCGGAAACCATAAATGAGATGTTTTCCAGCGTTATGGTGGGCTTTATAAAAAGCGTAGTAGAGATGATGGCTATTATTGTAATTATGTTTAGGCTTAGTTATCGCCTTACCTTAGTAAGCTTTATGGTGATTCCTTTAATTGTGCTGGCAGCTGTGCTATTTAGACGGACAGCGAGAAGGGTTTGGGAGAGGATAAGGGCTAAATTATCTGCCATCAATGCTTTTTTGGCCGAACATTTGGCAGGAATGAGAATTATCCAGATCTTTAACATGCAGGAAAAGAAGTATGAAGAATTTGACCAGATCAATAAGGAATACTACGATGCCCATATGAGAAGGGTTGTTATATTCGGTATATTCAGGCCCTTTATGGATGTTGTCCAATCATTGGCTGTGGCCTTGCTGTTATGGTACGGGGGAAGAAATATCCTGTCCGGCCTATTAGAGTTTGGAACCTTATATATGTTTGTAGACTATATAGGACGTTTCTACCACCCCATAATGGAGTTAACTGAGCAGTTTAACACCCTTCAAAGCGCCATGGTATCTGCCGAGAGGGTCTTCAATTTATTAGACGAGACCCAGGAGGAGAATATAAAAGGCAAGGTTGAGGAAGTTAATGAAATCAAAGGCGAGATAGAGTTTAAGAATGTATGGTTTGCTTATGTTGATGAGAACTGGGTTTTAAAGGATGTATCATTTAAGATAAGGCCAGGGGAGTCAGTAGCCTTTGTAGGTGCCACAGGAGCGGGTAAAACCAGTATAATAAATCTACTGTGTGGATTTTATGAACATCAAAAAGGGCAGATCCTCATAGACGGCATAGATATCCGGGATCTTGGCAAGGAAAAACTGAGAAGAAATATAGGTCTGGTACTTCAAGATGTATCCCTGTTTTCAGGGGATATAGCCACCAATATACGCCTCTTTGATTCTGATATCCCCATGGAAGAGGTGGAAAGAGCTGCAAAATATGTTAATGCCCATGACTTTATCCAAAAACTCCATGGAGGATACTCCCATGAGGTGGGGGAAGGCGGTGCTACCTTGTCCCTGGGACAGCGGCAGCTAATATCCTTTGCCAGAGCACTGATACGGGATCCTAAAATACTTGTTATGGACGAGGCCACATCCCATGTTGATACGGAAACGGAAATCCTGATTCAAGACGCTCTATTAAAACTTATGAAGGGGAGAACCACTATAGCCATAGCACACCGTCTTTCTACAATTCAAAATGCTGACAAGATTATTGTTATCCATAAAGGCAGAATAAGAGAAGTGGGCGATCACCAGGAGTTGCTTAATAAAAGAGGACTATATTATAATCTATATAGGTTGCAGTACGATCAGGAATACAAGGTGGTTTGACCTTTCTCTATCATGTAAAAATATAGTTTTTAAGGGGAGATAAAAAATGACCAAGCTTCGATTTATCCATACCGCTGATATACATTTGGGCAGTTTTTTGCATGTAGGAGGCCTTTCTTTGCCTCCAGAAGTTGAAGAAGCAATTGAAACTGCTACCTTGGAAGGTTTTAGAAGGGTATGTGATCTGGCAATCTCCCATAAGGTAAATTTTGTAGTAATATCAGGGGACTTATACGATAATGAGGCACGTTCCGTCAGGGCCATAAACTTTTTTCTGGAGCAGTGTAAAAGGCTTGGTGAGGCTAATATTCGAGTGTATCTTATTGCTGGCAACCATGATCCTTTGGGTCAGAAACAGGACATATTCCGTATGCCTGACAATGTAAAGGTGCTTGACGGAAGCAGGCCAGAAATATGTGAACTAAGAGATGACAACAATATACCCGTAGCCAGAATAATAGGTCAATCCTATACCAGCAGATGGGAGCAGGATAAGTTGCATTTACGCTATGAGGTTCCCGACAGTAATATATGGAATATAGCCCTTCTGCATACTCAGCTGGAAGCTTCAAAATCCAACTACATTCCCTGTTCCCTTAGCGAACTTAAAGATAATAGGAATATCCATTACTGGGCACTGGGACATATCCATCAGTTCAGTATATTAAACCAAAGCCGTCCCGTTATTGCATATCCGGGAATTCCTCAGGGCAGAGATTTTGGTGAGCAGGGTAGGGGTGGATGTCTATTGGTTGAACTGGACCCCCTGGAAGGGGAAAAGGTGTCCTTTATTCCTACAGCTCCTATCATATATAAAAGGATAGAGGTAGATATAGACAGGGATCCAGATAATATGCCAGAAGACCTGACGGATCTGGAAGACATGCTTGTAGAACTAGGTCGGGATCTACTCAAAGCAAACGGGGATCAAGATGATCATCCTGTAGGGGGATATATTGTTGAGTGGATTCTAAAAGGCAGAGGGGATATCCATGATAAATTAAAGGATCAGGAACAGGAGCTTATGGAGAATCTAACGGATATATTAAGAAATAAGCCCCAATTTTCACATAAACCCTTTTTATGGACTAATTCTATAATCTTAAGAACCAAGCCTTCAGTGGACTATTATAACTTAATGAAGGACAGCCCTATTGTTAAGGAACTTGACAATATTATAGAGGGTTGTCTCAAGGATGATACCATAAGGAAAAAGCTTATGAAGGAACTGGGAGAGATATGGAGAGGAAATGGAGATTATGAGAGCAGTGATGAGACGCTTTTTCATATGGACCGGTCCACTTTAGAAGAAATATTGTTAAAGGCCAGGCAGCAGATTATTGAAAAGCTTGTGGAAAGGAGGGAGTAGACTTGAAAATTAAAAGGCTGTATATAGAGGATTTTGGGATACTGCGGAATCAGATTTTGGAGGATTTACATCCCGGAATAGTGGTTATAGGAGGATTAAACCGGGCAGGTAAAACTACCCTTATGCAGGTTCTCAGATACCTGGGCTACGGTTTCCCCCAATCAGGCCAGTTGCCGCCTGCTACCAATAAACATAAGGCTGAAGCGGATATAATTCTGGATTCAGGAGACATATACAATATAAGCTTAAGCGGTTACGGGCAGCCGGTACTAAAGAGGATACCTTTAACAGAAGAAAAGACTTTAAATGATGAGATCATAAATGTGGAAGATATATTTGGCATAGATGATTTTACCTACAGACAACTCTTTACCATAACTTTGGATGAACTAAATAGAAATTACGGGATTTCAGATCATGAGAAACGTAAATTACAATCCATATTATTAGGAGCGGGTTTTAAGGATATTTTACTGCTTCCTCAGTTGAAGGATGAATTTTATAAAGAGGGGGACAGGATAGGCGGGAAAAGAGGAAGTCCAAGGGTAAAACAGTTTAAATCCCATTATCTTTCTATAGAAAAGGGAGCAGATATAAAAAGAAAAGCTCTATCCCAGGTAGAGGAGTATAAAGAGAAGCAGCAGGAGCTAGAGGAAAAGAAAAGCTTATACCAGCAAATAGGTAAGGAGTTGGAACAGCTACAAAATGAGATTGTACGGCTGGATATTATAAAAAACAATTATAAAGCCTATAAGGACATTCAAACAATAGAAACTTGGCTACATAGCAATCAGGACAAGCATTGGGATAAGGTTCCCTCGGAATACGAGCTTTCAAGATTAGAATCTTTGAGGGATGAATATGTATTCCTCTATAAGGATTTTCAAGACAAGGAGATTGAACTGGGGTTGGCTCTTGATAATAGGAAATCCTTGTTGGACAATAAAGAAGAGATGGCAAGCCTAATAGAAGGGATATCGGGTATAAATGAACGGGTTCGCCAGTGCACTGAACAAGAGGAGGAGTATAATAGAAAGCGGCAGCAGCTAGTTGCCAAGATAAGAGAGACCAATGCTGCATGGGATGAAAAAGACATGGAAGATCTGGTAGAAATAAAGACGGACAATATTAGTCACAGCAGATTAAGTGGTTTAGTAGATGAATACAGGGATTTAGTATCGGACCATAAAAATCACAAGGCTAATCTTGTAAGAATGCAGGAAGAGTATAATACATTTCAGGATCAGGCTGTAGAGCTAGAAGATAAAAAGCCATGGGGAGAAGTAAAGAAATATTTCTATACCTCTTTAGCCTTTATTCTATTAGGTATTATCCTTGTCTTTATAAATCCCTTCATTGGGACTTTGTTAGGGTTAGGTGGAATAGGAATAACTGCTGTCTATTATATTATGACCTATTTAAACTCCAGGGAGGCACGAGGAGCAGTACAGGCACAAAAACAGCAGTTGGAGGCTAGAAAAAGCAGGGTTGAGGCTGAAGAAAAGCTTATAAAATCTATAGAAAAGCAGATTGAAAGTATTAAAACAGAGCTGGATGAGTATAAACAAAGGCTGGACTTATCTATTGATGTACCTGACAGTACCCTACCAGGACATCTCTTGAGAATAAGGGATATACAGGAAGGAATTGGAGAACTGGATGAAATCTACAATAAAATTCAAGAGGACAGAGGCTACTTGGAAGAACAATATAATAGGTATCGAGCCTTTATTAGCCAATTTACCCAGGAGGGTATGCATGTTGAGCAAGCTGAAAACTATAGCCCTGAAAACTGGAGCAGGCTGGCAGCCGAATTAAACCGCTGGAATAATTATCTTAAGGAAACACAGGGAATTTATGTATTGCAGCAAAAGATAGAGGCTGTTGAACAAGAGATTATAGAAATATTAGAAAAATATGAGACGACTTTGGCTTATCAGGATCTACAAAATAGGCAGGATCTAGAAAACAGCATTGCCCAGTTTATAGACAGAAGCCAAGAGGCTATGGAATACAATAGACAAGAGAATAGACTCAGGGAGATCAGACAGTCTGTACTTAGCTCAATGAGCTCTGATGGAGTCCGGAGGGCATTTGGTTATAGTATAAGCAATGATGAAGGCCGGGATGAGAAACTACTTAATATTTTTATGGAGATTTGCAGCTCCTACGCATCTCAGGAAGAGGTAGAAGAGGTTTATTCCGCCAAATGCCGTGAGAGGGAGGACAAAATAGAAGAGCTGGATAGGCTGAAAGAAGAAGGGCAGAAATTAGAGGATGTCCTTGAAAGGCTAGCCACTACTGAAAATCTGGTACGGGGTCAGAGACAGATTGATAATGCAAGAGCTGAGCTTAAGATACTTGCCCATAGCTATGCTGTAAATATGACGGCTGCATTCCTGTTAAAGGAAGCAGAAGAAAGGCTGTTACAGAGTATGAAGGACAGTATTATGGACAGTGCGGGCAACATATTCAGTCAAATGACCAATGGTGACTACAAGGGTATTCAACCTGCAGAACCCCTGCTGGATGGAGATTTTGAGGCTATACTTTCCGGTGAAAAGAGCAGGTGCCAGACTGTAGATATGTTAAGCAGGGGAACCAGGGAACAACTTTATCTATCCGTAAGGATCAGCCGTATAATGGATATTAAGCCTAACCTGCCTGTCATAATTGATGATTCCTTTGCCAACTTTGATAGCAGGCATTTAGGTCAGTCCATAGGGATTTTGTCCCAGCTGGCAAAGACCCATCAGATTTTTATTCTCACCTGCCATGGTGAACTGGTGGATGAAATAGCCAGGGCACAATGCCAGGCACAGTACTGGAAAATAGATAGAGGTAGGATAGAGATTAGTGACTATGATAAATTAAGCAGCCATTTAAGGGTATCATAATTCAAAAGGCGTTGGGGTTTAGCCTAACGCCTTTGTATTTTGTTTCCTGGCAGTCCTATTAAACGAACTTAAATAACAATACCACTTAAATAACAATGCCAAAAACAATTCTACTTATTTAATTTTTTTAATAATCTTATATATAGCGGCTTTTTTGCCAGAAACCAATATATGGTATTTATCAACAAGTTTATATTTATTCTGGCAATCCGCCAAAGAGTTTTCAAATTCCTTTTTGCGTGCTGTTAGCAAAACTAATATGCCATTGGGCTTTAGAATTCTGTAAAACTCCTGCAGCATTTTCTTATAAAAAACATTAATATCTATGTCCATATGCTGATAAAATCCCCACGGGGGATCTGTAATTATTTTGTCTATGAAGTTATCTTCAAAAACTGACTCCATATTAAGTGCATCAGCCTCTTTGACAAAGATAGGTTTTTTAAGTTTCTGTTTTTTAAGTTTATTTTTAAGAATATTTACCATTTGTTTATCTATATCCGATGCAAATATCATGTTACAGGGAAAATCAGTAGCCCGGGCAATTGGAATAGAACCGTAACCACAAAAGGGGTCCAGAACAATATCATTAGGGCTTGGTTCAGATATAAGGCATAAAATATGACTTAGTTCAGGCCGCAATTCCCCCTTATTCAAAATCTTTTCATATGCTGTATGCCTTGTTAATCTAAGCATAAAAAAACCAATCTTTTCACTTCTGTACAGAAACCAAAACTCTAGATCTGGTTTAGCTCTGTTTACAGTTAGCCTATAAGATCTCGCTATCTTTTGTTCCATACTTCTAAGCAAGTTTTTATTTACAGATGTCAGCTGATTTTCTTTAGAAGTTATAATCCGAAAGGTTCTATTTCCGCCTACTATGTCCCCAGCATACTTTGGCTTAATATTACCCATGTTAAGGCACATTTTAATAATATTGTTGAGATTACTGTTTTGCAGGTTATAGAATTTTTTAAGCACTAAAAAGGTGTTATTAAAGAATTTTATATTCTTTATCTTTTGAACATGGATATTGGTACTATAGACCACCAAGCCATCATACAAATCCATAATGCGAAGGTCAGGAATTAAGTTAGTTAGTTCCTTGCTAACCGGATCTTGAAGTCCCGAAATAAAAGTAGATGCATAAATAGCCATATATTCCTCCTATAAAAGTGTCTGTAAAGTATCTATAAAAAATATGATTAATTCTCAAGGATAGGGCTTAAATTTTTTAGGGTTTCTTCTGCGTCTGCCCATCGATTCATACAGTGATTCATAATGCAGTCCATATCACTCAGGTTCTGTTCCTCACTTTTGTTTTCAAAGAGTATCCTTTTTATCCAGTTAGTGAGATTTGACAGGTGGGAATTGTATACGTAGTATCCCAAGATATGGGTATATAAGTTAACTTTCCTTCCCAATGCTCTTTCATATTCTTCCAGGAAACTGTCAAAATGCTCACCTATATAATTTTTTATATCCCTTTCGGCAGGTGCTATCATGGTGGATTCCCAATCAATCAGATTAAGATTACCCCCATTATCAATTATTATATTGCCGCCCCACACATCACCATGGGATACAACCATGTCCGTCATACCATCTGCTAATAGCTTCTTAGATTGTCTTTGATACTGCTGCAGCCTTTGAGCAAATTCATAAATTATTTCTCGCCGGGGCAGGATATAATCCCTTAACATATCTATGTACTGATTGGATTTTTCCCCAGGATCATTCAGGTAGGATAAATAAACTTTCAAGCTATCTAAATAGGTAGTTTCAAATCCCTCAGTGCGTGAAGCCTTTATATCTAGAAAAGGAGTAGCACCATGAAGCCGGGCCAGGGTATGGGCAATCTTTTTTTCTATCTCTACTGTAAAGGGATAATCATTTTCAAGAGTTCTGCCCTCAATATAGTTAAATAATATGACAACGGCAAATCCAAGATCTGTGCTGAAATTGCCCCATCTGTTTTTATAGGGGAAGGTAAGATATTTAAATAATTCCCGCTTCTTCATCTCATAGATTAGGGGCAGATAGGTATCTAAATCCTTTATTCTATCCTTTCCGCTGCTGGTGCTGCTATCATAAAGCTTCATGAAAAATTTGTTGCCATGGGAGCTTTTGATAATATATCCGTAGGCGGAATCTCCTTTGGGTAGAAAATAAAAATCCTCCACATCTATTTCATATTCTCTTTCAAGGGTCTCAATTAGCAAGGCATCATCTATATGAAATTTTGTCTTCATTGAACTTATCACTCCTAAACCCTATTTGCTTCTAAATTTCCTTCTATATTCACCAGGGGTCATACAAGTAAACTTTTTAAAGACTTTAGAAAAATGCTGGCTGGAAGAAAAATCTAACTCAACAGCTATTTGTGTAATTAACATGTCGGTAAATCGAAGCATGTCTTGCGAAAGCTCTATTTTCTTTCTTATCATATATTCGTAAGGAGGAACACCTACATAGTCTTTAAATTTTTGCTTAAATCTTGAAACTGACAGGCATGCTAGATCAGCCAACTCTTCTATGCTTATACTAATATGAGGGTTTGCATCTATATACTCTATTGTGCTCTGAATATCCTTAGGAATAGAATGGGATTTTTCATGAGAAGCTTTCTCACAAATAATAATCTGTTCAAAATATTTAATAAGAAGGCCTTGAATAAGCACCTTTTTCATGGGAGAATTAGAAAAATAGATATTGAATATATCTTCCAGTATGGACTTTATCATAAAATTGCCTCTAAAATGCCTGTTTTTCATTTTAAGCAAAGAGTTAACTATATAATCTGAAGCATCATCATCTAATCCAATAAAATTTTTGGTACTACTAATGCAATTAAATGCAAAGTAATAGAACTCTGACTTATCTTCAGGAAAGCCTCCTGAATCATGTACTTCATTTGGGAAAACTACAAAAACATCCCCACCTTTTGTTTCATAATCCACTCCATTAACGGAATAAACTTGTCTGCCAGATACATGGTAGCATATTTCAAAGGAATCCTTGTGCAGATGGGGATTCATGCTTGGCTTAGCTTCCAGAAAATTACATTTACCCAATTCACATGTATGGAGTATGCCAATATTTATTAGATAAATAACAGTCCTTTCCTTGGTTATGATGTCTGGCATCGGACTGGTTACAACATCCCAAATATCTATGTTACTCACTGTTAACCTCCAATAAGCTATGATTTAACCTGTTGTGCCAGTTGACCTTATCATGTTATCTTGTATGTTTGTGTCTGTTAGTATTATAATACAGAATAGAAAGGCAAAACACAAGGAAGAATGCTATAAATAGTATTAAGATGGTTCTTTGCAAATCATGATTTTGGAGCATCTCAATTTAATTCTTAAATGTCTATAGGAGGGATACCATGGATAAAAAAACTAATTTTATAAAAGCTATGACTTATGATTACCCCACAGAAATCCCTGTTGGCATTCATTTTCTACCTGCAGCTTTGAAAAAATATCCTGATGAAATACTCAGCATTGTACAAAAATATCCAGACCTTTTTGGAGACATAGATGATTATATGTATGACCCTAATAAACTGGCACCCACCTACCGGCTAGGGCAAACCGTAGATGAATGGGGCTGTGTCTGGACAAACATTGAAGAGGGTATGGAGGCTTATGTAACAGAACACCCCATAAAATCACCCCAGGATATACTTGATCTTAAAATTCCGGAAAACCGGGATGGCAGGCTGCCCCATGGTTTTATGTATCTTAGAATATTAGATTTGATGGGCTTTGAAAATGCCATGATGGAATTTGCAAAAGAGTCCCGTGAAATTCAGATACTTATTGATAAAGTTGTTGAGTACAACTGTTATCAGATTGAAGTCGCCCTGAAAGAAGCCGATGAAATCATGTTTTTTGGTGATGATCTGGGTATGCAGTATGGAATTGCCATAGGTCCGGAAAGATGGCGGAAATACTTTAAACCGGCCTATAAAAAAATGTATGACCTTGTCCGAAAGGCTGGAAAATACGTATATATGCATACTGATGGGATGATCTATGAAATAATGCCCGATTTAGTAGAGGCAGGTGTTAATATGATAAATCCTCAATTTAGAGCTAACGGCCTTGACAATCTGGTCCGTGTATGTAAAGGAAAAATTCCTATTGACCTGGACCTGGACAGACAAATGTTTCCCTTTGCAACACCAAAGGAGATTGAGGAGCATGTTAAGGAATGTGTGGAAGCATTATACTTACCAGAGGGCGGCTTAGCCTTAAAGGTGGAAATCGGTGTGGATGTACCTGTTGAAAACATAGAGGCTGTTGTGGCAGCAGTTGACAAATACAGGTTTTATAAGGGATAAGGGTAGTCAAATGTGAAAGAAGGAATATAAAGACTTGTTAATATAAATATTAACAAGTTGACATTATGACAAACAACTGGTAAGGTTTATATAGAGTGTAATTCAACCCGTTGGGCTAGTTCGACAGTTATTGTTATATATGTAAATAGTGGCTATTGACCCTTCACTTTATCACTTATTAATAGCCATTATATTCATAGTGATCTAAAGGTTGAACTGGCAAAACCAGTTAATTTAAAAAAATAAATAGGGGGGTTATAGGAGTATGAAAAAGGCAAAGATGATCTTGGACAAGGATTTTCTTGTTGGTAAGGTGGACGATCGTATCTACGGTTCCTTTATTGAGCATTTAGGAAGGGCCATTTACGGTGGAATTTATGAGCCGGACCATCCTGAAGCAGACGAAAGTGGTTTTCGTAAGGATGTTATCTCTCTGGTCAGGGAGCTGAAGGTACCCATTGTACGTTATCCCGGCGGGAACTTTGTTTCCGGCTATAATTGGGAAGACGGTGTTGGTCCAAAAGATCAGAGGCCAAGGCGTTTGGAACTCGCCTGGAGAACCATAGAAACCAATCAGTTTGGTACCAATGAGTTTGTAGATTGGGCCAAAAAAGTAGATGCAGAAGTTATGATGGCTATTAACCTGGGAACCCGGGGAGTAGATGCTGCTCGCAATTTTATAGAGTATTGCAATCACCCAGGGGGCACCTACTGGAGTGACCTCAGAAGATCTCACGGATATGAAGAACCTCACAATATAAAAGTGTGGTGCCTGGGTAATGAGATGGATGGTCCATGGCAGATTGGACATAAAACTGCTGAAGAATATGGTCGGATAGCCTGTGAAGCGGCTAAGGTAATGAAATGGGTAGATCCTAGCATTGAATTAGTAGCTTGTGGAAGCTCTAGTATAGGCATGCCTACCTTTGCAGAATGGGAGGCAACAGTGCTTGATCATACTTACGAGCATGTGGACTATATATCTCTTCATCAGTACTATGGCAATCGTGACAACGATACTCCCAACTTCCTTGCAAGAACCATGGATATGGACCTCTTTATAAAATCCGTAATATCCATATGTGACTACATAAAAGCAAAGAAGAGGAGCAAAAAGACCATTAATCTTTCCTTTGATGAGTGGAATGTATGGTACCATTCCAACGAGGCAGACAGGAAGATAGAACCCTGGTCCATTGCACCACCACAACTAGAAGACGTTTATACCTTTGAGGATGCTCTGCTGGTTGGATCTATGCTTATTACCCTACTAAGACATGCTGATAGGGTAAAGATGGCTTGCATGGCACAACTGGTAAATGTAATTGCACCTATAATGACAGAAAATGGTGGTGCCGCATGGCGTCAGACTATTTTCTATCCATATATGCATGCATCCGTATACGGTAGAGGAGTGGCACTCAATCCTGTTGTAAACTCACCAGTATATGATACTAAGGAATACTCTGATGTGCCTTGCCTTGACAGCACAGCGGTATGGAATGAGGAAAATGAGGAGTTGACCATATTTGCAGTAAATAGGGATATGGAAGATTCCCTGGTATTAGAGTGCGATCTACGCAATTTCCCAGGATATGAGGTTGTAGAACACATAGTTATGGAACATGAGGATGTTAAGGCCAGGAATACCCGGGACAATCCTAACAATGTGGTACCATCTCATAGACAGGGTACAGAGGTAGTAGATGGATTGTTGACCGCTAAGCTTAACAATCTCTCATGGAATGTTATCAGGCTTGCTAAAGCTAAATAATAGATAAAGTCTGTTTATATTAAGTACCAATTTGCTAGTTTAATATCCATCATTATATGCATAATGGCTATTGAAAGTTCCCTTCATCACTGATTTGGAGAAAACTAGGTTTATTTCATTTTGAAAAACTTACCGCGTTTTCTTAGCCAAATCACCGAAGGTGCTTACTTATCAATAGCCATTTTGAATTATAAACGAATAAATTTTATTTTTTGCCTTCACTCCCAGCATTTTACCTGAAAGTTAAGTCACATATACAGGACAACCCAGGTTACATTACCAGTATTATACCTCTCCACTATTATAAGAAAATTAAATATTAGTAAAAGCATGTTTACAGCCATGGAAGATATTATTATAATATAGATGGAGTTTGGTTTTTATCAAATCTAAATAAAACTTTTTAATATATACTAATATTTTAACCCCATGTTGTCCATATGGCCATGAATAATATTTTAGTCCTGCTTAAATACATTTCATCAATATAATAAATATGAATACAAAGGATGATTTTTATGATTCAGGATCAAATAGGCGCTCAAATCAAAAAGCTACGGAAGAAAAATCAAATGACCCTAAAACAGCTAAGCGAGCTTACCGGCTTATCAGTAGGTTTTCTGTCCCAGTTGGAAAGGGGAATGATCAGTGTAGCTATAGATACCCTATTGAATATTGCTTCAGTTTTGGGAGTGAGTATAAACTACTTTTTTACAGAGAGAGAAAGTCATAATGAAGATCCTGTTGCAAGAAGACACGAATACGAGATTATCCTTAGCGATAAGAATAACTTCATACAGTACAGCCTGTCAAAGAGTTTGTCAGATAAGGACATGCTACCCAGACTAGTAGAGATATTACCCTGCAAGAAGCAGGAAAAAGTAATTCTATATTCCCATGAAGGAGAGGAATTTATCTATATATTAGAAGGCATATTAACCTATTATTATAAAGATAAAAAGTATGACCTCTATCCTGGAGATTGTATACATGTCCATTCCCATGATCCCCATAACTGGCAGAATAATACCAATGGAATTGTTAGGCTTTTGGAGATAACCACCCCCAATAAATTTAAGGAGACCAGTGAATTTTAGATACCTAAATTAATTTTCATACCTGTTCAATAATTATCACTTATATAATGGCTATTGATAAGTGAACG
>JAAYGY010000097.1 GCA_012735575.1 Clostridiales bacterium | reverse complement strand
TGCCTGCATTGAATCCTTCCATTCAATATTAAAAAAGGAAGAGATTAATCATCATAAATACTATGATTTCAATGCTGCCCGGAAAGCAATCTTCGAATATATCGAATCCTGGTATAATAGGAAAAGCATTCACAGTGCCATCAACTATAAGACTCCACAGGAAGTATATGAAGCTGCACTTGCGGCGGCATAAATAGTTAAACTTTTTATGTCCATCCTATTGACATAGATCCACTTCTCGCCCTAAAGGTGAGTTAAAAAAATATGGTATAACATCCTTTAGTATTCCAGTGCGCCGAAACAGCACTGGATGCCTTTGGACTTTATCTTCTCTTAAAAATGCTAAAAATTCCTTTTCTGGGACGGTACTCCATGGGTGAATCAACTGTCAATATATCTCCCTTAAGTACCTTATTTGGATTATGATAAATAATTCTTTCTGCCCTATCTTTGTCTAACCAGCTATACAGATGCTCTACAGCCTGTTTTATATATGGTCCCCTTCTTCGATTGGAATGAGCATCAGTGCCCAGCATATGGGCCATATTGTGAGTTATTAAAATACGGGCACATTCCTGTATTTTAGGTCCAAAAAAACCAGATATACTTCCCGTATTGATCTGGGTCAGTGAACCTAAATCTATAAATCTGGCCAGTATATTTGGATGCTCTATTATCTGCCTGTTTCTCTCAGGATGAGCTATTATAGGAATAAATCCCTTTAACTGCAGGTGGTAGAGAAAATCCTCTGCATAACGTGGAACCTGTCCCATAGGCATCTCTACCAATATGTAACGGTGCTCTCCAATAGTCAACCTATCAAGCCCCGGCCTGTTTAAAATGTCAAGATCCATATAAATCTCTGCTCCAGGTACTATCTTTATAGAAATCTCTCTCTCGTTTAATACCTTCTGTAATGATTTGCACCTTTCCCTAACCTCTTTTGCAAATCCTTCTAAGTCAATCTCATCTATACAGTGAGGCGTGGCTACTATTGTATCTATCCCTTCCTCCAGGGCTATAGTAGCCATGGATAGGGATTCCTCCCGTGACCTGGCACCATCGTCTATATCCCATAGGATATGGGAGTGCATGTCAATCATGTTAGACTCCAACCTCGGCTTTTCTCATAGTCTTATTTTGGCCTCTAGGTTGGGAGTCTTCTTCATAATAATAGTAATAATAATGTTCACTAGCCTGAGATACCGGTATACGGTTAAGTACTACACCCAATATCTTGGCATCCACCCTCTCCAGCATTGCCTTTGTCCTGTCTACTCCATCAAAGGTAGCCTGTCCATAGGCTGATACTATAACTACCCCATCAACTAAAGGTGCCAGAATAACTGCATCTGTTACCGCCAAGACAGGGGGGCCATCGATAATAATAGTGTCGTATTCCTTTTTTGCCTCTTCTAAAAAATTCTCCATCCTTCTGGACCCTAAAAGTTCCGATGGATTTGGAGGCTTAGGACCTGCTGTAATAATATCAAGGTTTTCTAAAACATCAGGCTTTACAACCTCCAAATAGTCCCTGTTCTCTGCCAGTATATTGGTTAACCCCTCTAGATTGGGAAGTTCAAAGATCCTGTGAAGCACTGATTTTCTAAGATCCCCATCCACTAGCAAAACCCTTTTATTGGACTGGGCTATGCTTATAGCAAGATTTGCTGCGGTAGTACTTTTACCTTCTGCGGGAGTACTACTGGTAAATATCATGGTCCTTGGTCCACCGTCGGGCATGGAGAACTGGATATTGGTTCTTAAAGTTTTATAGGCCTCTACTATGGGGGACTTTATTTTCTTGTTATTAATTAAGCCTTTGAAACGTGTCATTTGCATCTCCTCTACTCGTCAAATGCAGGGATACTGCCTAGTACCGGCAATCCCAATTTGTTTTCTATATCATCTATACTCTTTATGGTATTATCAAAGTATTCTACTAAAAATACTATAAATACTGAGATCATCATCCCCAGCACCGCTGCTATGGCTACATTGAACAATGGCCTGGGCTTAATGGGATTTACTGGTACCTTGGCAGGGTCTATAAACTGAACATTGTCCATCTTCATGATACTGCCTATCTCTCCCATAAACACTACTGCAATGGAGTTGGCAAGTTCTGTAGCAAAGTTTGGATCTTTATCCTGCACACTTATTCGTATTATCTCTGTATCGGAAACAGATTGTACTTGAATACTATTTCTAAGGTCTGCAGTAGTCATATTAAGACCTAACTGTTCAATAACCTTTTCCAGTACCCTGTTGCTTTTTACAATCTCACTATAGGTTTTTACCAGCTTTTGATTCATTAGGATATCGTTGTATTGCAGGTTACTGGATTGGTCTTCCCGGGTTTTTGAAACCATTAAGGTGGTAGATGCTTCGTATACTTTATCTAAAACAAAAAAGCTTATAATTCCACTTGATATCACACAAACCAGTGTTATCAAGATAATGAACCAAAGCTTTTTATAAATGATTTGTAGTATCTCCCTAAGATCCAATGTTTCTTCCATCATTAGCCTGTCCTCCAAAGCTTTTAGATAAAAAAAATGTGTTATATATACATGCAATTTATGTAATAAAGTATCAATATAAAGCAATACAAAAATATTATATCATAGCCCCCTTATTTCAACCCTATAACAGACAAAAAAATACCAAATAAGCAAAAAATACAGTTATGTATAAAACATAACTGTATTTTTTGTCAAATTATATAATATAAACTCTGTTTATTGTACTATTATACTCTTCCATTTCCCTGAATTGTAGCGAATAAGTACCAATAAAGATCTTAGCATCTGATCGGCAACCAGTGCTATCCATGCGCCTATAAGTCCCCATTCTAGATGTTTAATAGTTAATATAGCAAGGCCTGGTCTTACCAGCAGTACTGTTATAAATATTATTATAGCTGTAGCTCTGGTATCCCCTGCTCCCCTTAGGGCACCCGTTAAAATAAACTGAGAGGACTGAAAGGGCTGTATAAAGGCTACCAGCATAAGTATTTTTGCACCTTGCTCTATAACCTCTGTTTCATTTGTGTATAGGGCTACTATATATCTACCAAAGAAGAAGAAGGTAACTGCCAGTATCATGGACACTGTCATACCTATACGCCTTGTCCGCTGGGCATAGGCATTGGACATATCCGGCCGCTTTTTGCCCAGGCTTTGACCTACCAAAGAGGTGGCCGATACAGCAAAAGCCTGGCCATTCATAAAGGACATGGCCTGGATATTCATAGACACCTGATGGGTAGCATAGGCCACTGTACCCAAAGAGGCAACGGTTCTGGCATATATTATTACCCCCGCACGCATAACCAGCTGTTCTATCATGGAAGGAATACCTATATTAAATATGTTCTTTAATATATTCCAGTCAGGCTTAAAGCCATCTTTAATGTCTAACTCCAGATACTGACCCTTTCTGGTAACAGCCCTTACAGCCATAACAAAGGCTACGAACTGACCAATAATAGTAGCAAGAGATGCACCGGCAACCTCCATCCTTGGGAATCCAAACTTACCATAGATCAGGATGTAGTTAAGTATAACGTTAACTACATTAGCCGTCAGGTTATAGACCATGGCTGTCTTGGAATCCCCTATTCCCCTAAGGGATGCTGTAATGGTACTGGCAAGGGCCATAAATACAAAGCCCACCATCTGGATCTTTAGATATACGGTACCGGCAGCCAGGGTCTCAGCATCTGCCGCACCCATAAACTTAACCATGGGCTGGGCATATATAAAGCCTACTATTGATGCTATGGCAGAGAATATAAAGGTTAAAAGCAGTGCCTGCCTAAGTACATTGTTGGCCTTTTTCCGTTCATCGGCCCCTTTGTATCTTGCTACCAGGGCAGTGGCACCCACGTTCATAGCTATGAACATGGTCATAAGTAGAAACTTCGGCTGATTGGTAAGCCCAACTCCCGATATGGCATAAGCCCCCAGCCTTCCTACCATCATCATATCCGCCATGGAGGTCAGTTGTGTAAGAGTCAGTTCCACAAAGGAAGGCCATGCTATCTTTACTATATCCCTGTACAGCATACGGGAGGTTATACCCTCTGGCAGTGCTTTGCCTACCTTTTTTCCTACACTCTTCTTTAAATCCTCGTCTGTTCCCGCTTCCACCAAGTCAAGGGCCAGCCTGTGATCATGGTCATCATCAGGACTGCCAAAGATTTTTCCTAGTTTACCCCTCAACCTCATTCCCAAATTATTCCCCAATTTATACATTCACCTGTCTCTTTTATTATTCTAGAATTTAACATCTTCTATATTATAACATAAATTTTAAGACCTGTCTGAATTTAACTGTCAGTTCTTCTTGAAAAACATAAGTTTACCAGAGCCATAACTATTAGTATAACTGCAGACACAACTATGGCCACCATTCCGGCATAAAGTCCCCTGGCATCGGCTATAAGACCGTTTATATAAGGGAAAAAGGCTCCCCCCATGCCTCCAAAGGACAGCATAATGCCTGCTGCTGAACCGGAACCCTGGATAATGGAACCGGCATTGGCTACAACAGTGGGGTATACACCAGCAAGGAAAAAGCCCATGGCAAATACCCAAATTGCAATAAGGACAGGGTTTTTGGTTAGAATAAAGAGTGTATAGCTTATGGTCCCAGCTGTACATAAAATAAGTATTAAGGCCTCTCTTGATATGTATTTGGATATACCGGCACTAATAAGCCTGCCTAGGATAATAGCCACCCAGAACATGGACAGCATATCCTGCGGGGTCATTCGGGTCATTACATATAGATTATTAAGATAGGTTGCAAGCCATCCGTTAAT
>JAAYGY010000096.1 GCA_012735575.1 Clostridiales bacterium | reverse complement strand
TTATCACTTATATAATGGCTATTGATAAGTGAACGGTCAATAGCCATTATGGTAGTTGGCTATCACAGTCAGTTGAATTATATTTTTAAGGTTATTTCTTGTCATATTATTTTAAAGGGCTTACATTAGGAGTAAAAAAGAGATAGAATTATGTTATAAATACAAACATCAAAATTTTTTAAATAATATATTGAGAGGAGTTTGTAAAGTGACAGTAAATGAAAAGTTAAAGCTATTAAGGGAAAAGATGCGTGAAAATGGAGTTCATGCTTATATAGTTCCCAGTACAGATCCCCATCTAAATGAGTATGTTCCTGATCATTACAAAGCTAGAGCCTGGATATCCGGCTTTACAGGATCGGCAGGAACTGTAGTCGTGACCTTTGATAAAGCCATTCTTTGGACAGATGGCCGCTACTATATTCAGGCTGCCAGACAGATTAAGGATAGTGAGTTTGAATTATATAAGATGGAGAAGGGTATCCCCAATTATATAGAATTTATCGAGCAAAATCTATCAGAAGGTCAAGGTGTTGGCTTTGATGGTAGAGTAATGCCCTGCGCAGATGTTCTCAAGATGAAGAAAAAGTTTGATGAAAAGGGAATCTCTATAAAGAGCGACATAGACCTTATAAGTCAGATATGGACTGAGGACAGGCCTTCTATACCAATGGAAAATTTATTTATCCATGACCTGGCTTTTGCTGGACGTTCTGTTAAGGAAAAATTAGATCAGGTACTGGAACAAATGGAGAAAAATAAGGCAGATTACTATATCGTTTCAGCCCTGGACTCCATTGCCTGGCTTTTGAACCTAAGGGGTAACGATGTATCCTATATTCCTGTTTTTATATCCTATCTTCTGGTATCCAAGTCTTCAGTAACCTTGTTTATTGATCAGACCAAGATCACAGATGAGGTTAAGGCTTACCTCGAGGAAAATAATATTCTGGTTAAAGGCTATGAGGAGATTTTCCAGGAGCTAGAAGGCATTTCTGCTGAACACAGTGTACTGGTAGATAACAAGAAGAACAGCTATGCTATCTACTCAGCAATTAAAAATGGCAGGATAGTAAGTAAGGATGACATAATAGCCAAGCTAAAGGCTGTTAAAAATCCTGTTGAGATAGAGAATATCAAAAAGACTTATGTTAAAGACGGCGTTGCTATGGTCAACTTCCTCTACTGGCTGGATACCAACATAGGGAAAAATGAGATTACGGAACTTGACGTGGCTGAAAAATTATTGGAATTTAGGAAGGAACAGGAACACTGTCTGGGCGCATCCTTTGATACCATAGCAGGATATAATGCTAATGCTGCAATGATGCACTATATGGCTACACCGGAAAATCATGCTGTGCTAAAACCAGAAGGATTTTTGCTGGTGGATAGCGGAGGCCAATATTTAAGCGGCACCACTGATATAACCAGGACTATGGTATTGGGAGATATTACCGAAGAACAAAGAAGGGATTTTACTCTGGTATTAAAATCTAATATAGCCATAGCCACAGCAGTTTTTCTAGAAGGTAGCACTGGTAAGTCCCTGGATGCCCTGGCAAGGCAGCCACTATGGAAGTATCATATAAACTACAAATGCGGAACAGGCCATGGAATAGGTTTTTGCCTCAGTGTTCATGAAGGCCCCCATGGCTTTGGTGTAGATGTACCATTAGAACCTGGAATGCTGTTAACTATCGAACCTGGTGTTTATAAGGAGAACAGGTATGGAATCAGAACGGAAAACACCGTAGTTGTGGTAAAGGATAAATATGACGAGGATTCAGGACAGTTTTATCGCTTTGAAATGCTATGTTACTGTCCTATAGATATAAGAGCGATTGATGTATCCTTATTAGATCAGCATGAGATTGACTGGATAAATGATTATCACAAGGATGTTTACAATGTATTAAGTCCATATTTAGGTGAGGAACAGAAAAATTGGCTTAAAAAAATGACTGCTGAAATAGGGGGATGAAAGTGAGACCAGATTTAACACCGGAAGAGATTGTTAGACTGGACAAGGAAGCTATCTATCTTGGTAACCTTTTTACAGTGGACTCGGATTTAAATCTGCCTCTTGAAGGAAAGCTAGGATCTAAAATTACCTGGGAATCGGACAAGGAATATCTATTGACAAGCACTGGTAAAGTCACAAGGCCGGAGTTTGGTAAAGGAAATCGTAAAGTCACTTTAAAGGCCACAATTACATATGGTCAGGTTTCCGATATCAGGGAGTTTGAAGTTACCATATTAGAGATGGAGCCAGACTTTAAGATTGTAGATGTTGAAAAGGCTTATGTAAAGTGCAAGCCGGGATGTGCTCCCCTGTTGCCTTCTGTAGTCATTGTTAAAAAGGATGATGGCACCTATGGTATTTCAGATGTTAACTGGGATGATATTGATCCAGCCATGTATGCCAAAGAGGGACAGTTTGAGGTAGAAGGCTCAGTGGCATTGACAGATCAAAAGGCAATTGTCAATGTTGTTGTAACCAGTAAAGAAGAAGAGAAAGCTGAGCCTGTAGACGTGGTAGCCTTGCCCTTTAAACTAGATAGGGTAGAGCTTAGGGATGACATATTTACCGCCAATAGAGATAGAGGAGAGGAATTCTTGCTATCAGTTGACGACGATAGAATGCTTTACAACTTCCGGGATGTAGCTGGTCTGGATAAGAAAGGCGCCCAGCCTATGCTAGGCTGGGATGCTCCTGAATGTAAACTAAAGGGCCATACTACCGGGCATTATTTATCGGCTTTATCCATTGCTTATGATAGTTCTCAAGATCCAAGATTTAAAGAAAAGATTGACTATATGGTTTCTGAGCTGGGCAAGTGTCAGCATGCACTAGAGGTATCAGGCAAGTATAATTATGGCTTTTTAAGTGCCTATTCCGAGGAGCAGTTTGACTTGCTAGAGGAATATACCATTTATCCTGTTATCTGGGCCCCCTACTATACCCTTCATAAGATCCTTACTGGACTTTTAGATTGTTATGAATTAGGTAAAAATGAACAAGCATTAGAGATAGCTACAAAGATAGGGACCTGGGTTTATAATAGGCTTAGCTCCTTGCCCAAAAAGCAACTGGATAAAATGTGGTCTATGTATATAGCCGGTGAGTTTGGTGGAATGAATGAAGCCATGGCCAGGCTCTATAGCATTACCGGGGATGAAAAATTCATCCAAGCCGCAAAACTCTTTGATAATGATAAGCTATTTATCCCTATGGAAAAAAACATAGATACCCTGGGTGGCATGCATGCCAATCAGCATATTCCTCAGGTAGTAGGAGCTTTAAGGATATATGATGAGATAAAGGATATGAAATATTTTAAGATGGCTAAAAATTTCTGGGATATGGTAGTTGCTGATCATATCTATAATATTGGTGGTGTTGGCGAGGGCGAGATGTTTAAACCTGCAGGCCAAATAGGCAGCTTTATAAGTGAGAAGACTGCAGAGTCATGTGCCACCTATAATATGCTTAAGCTAACCAAAAGTCTTTTCCGCTATTGCCCTGAGGCAGGATATATGGATTATTATGAGAGAGCATTGTATAACCATATGCTGGCTTCTCAGGATCAAAGTGGTCCAGTGGGTGGTTCAACCTACTTTATGCCTCTGTCTCCAGGTGGTCAAAAGGCCTATGATGAGGATGGCAATAGCTGCTGCCATGGAACAGGAATGGAGAGCCATATAAAATATCAGGAGTCCATATACTTTTATAATGATGATAATCTATATGTAAATCTCTATATTCCATCAAAATTGGACTGGCAGGAAAAGGGCGTAGAGATTATTCAATGGGGAGATTATTTAAGGGATAATACCCTTTATTTTGAGATAAAGGGAAGTGGAAAATTCAATATAAATTTCCGGGTACCATACTGGATTGAAAAAGGATTTAACATAAAGATCAACGGTAAGGAAGAAAAGACAGATACTCACCCAGGAAGTTTTGCTACTGTTAAGAGAGAGTGGCAGGATGGTGATAGGATAGAGATTAATATTCCCTTTACATTTAGGCTGGAGCGTACACCAGATGTAAAGGAAATAGCCAGCATTATGTACGGACCTCTTGTTATGGTAGCAAAGTCGGATAACACTGAATACATTGAGCTGGACGCAGATGAAAACACCTTGGCCGAAAAGATCAAGGGTACCGATGATCCCCTGGTGTTTGAGCTGAATGGTCTTACCCTTGTACCTAACTTTATGGCATGGAACTTCCCCTACCATGCATATTTCAAAGTGAAGTAAAGGATTTTGATTATATAAAAATGTTACAAGGAGTGAGCATATGGCTAAGTCAAAAGTTAAAATCAAGGATGCTTTCTGGTCAAAATATGATGCACTGGTAAGAGATGTAGTTATCCCCTATCAAAGAGATGTCTTTAATGACAATGTAACTGATGCAGATCCCAGTGGTGCCATTCGAAATTTTCGTATCGCAGCCGGAGAAGAAGAGGGCGAGTTTTATGGAATGGTTTTTCAGGACAGTGACGTGGCAAAGTGGTTAGAAGCTGTTGCCTATAGCTTAGAAAATCATCCCAACCCAGAACTTGAAAAAGAGGCAGATGAGATTATCGATCTTATAGGGAGGGCTCAGCAGCCAGATGGGTATCTCAATACCTATTTCATAATAAATGGACTGGATAAAAGATGGACAAATCTGCATGAATGCCATGAACTGTATTGCGCAGGGCACTTCATTGAGGCGGCCGTAGCTTACTACGAGGCAACGGGTAAACGCAAATTATTAGATATTCTATGTAAATTTGCAGACCATATTGATACCGTATTTGGACCTGAAGAAGGAAAACTTAAAGGTTATCCGGGACATCAGGAAATAGAGCTGGCTCTTGTCAAACTCTATAGGGTTACAGGTAACAAGAAGTATTTGAATTTAGCCAAATACTTTTTGGATGAGCGTGGTAAAAAGCCCTATTACTTCGATATAGAATGGGAAAAGAGGGGTAAAACACAATTTTGGCCCGGGCACCGCAACTTGGGACATGAGTATCAACAGTCCCACCTTCCAGTGCGGGAACAAACTGAGGCAGTTGGGCATTCTGTAAGAGCTGTGTATATGTATACAGCTATGGTAGATGTGGCAATGGAAACAGGGGACGAGGAATTATTGGAAGCTTGCCGCAGGTTATGGAATAATATTGTATATAAGAGAATGTATATAACCGGAGGTATCGGTTCCCAGGTTCATGGAGAGTCCTTCACCTTTGACTATGATCTGCCCAATGATACAGTGTATGCTGAGACTTGTGCAGCCATTGGTCTAGTATTCTTTGCCAATAGAATGCTCCAGGCTGAGCCCAGGGGTCAATATGCCGATGTTATGGAAAGAGCCCTGTACAATGGAATAATCAGCGGTATGTCCTTAGATGGCAGAGGATTTTTCTACGTAAATCCCTTAGAGGTTAATCCAGAAGCCTGTGAGAAAAATCGTAACATGAGGCATGTTAAGCCTGTACGTCAAAAATGGTTTGCCTGTGCATGCTGTCCTCCCAACATAGCAAGACTTTTGGCTTCACTAGGCCGTTATATCTACGGTGTAAAGGATAATACAGTATATACACACCTTTATATAGGCAGCAGTTCAGAGGTGGATATTGATGGAACAAAGGTAGGAATAACTCAGGATACCAACTATCCATGGGATGGCAAGGTTAATATCACTATTAATCTGGATGGAACAAAGGAGTTTGGTCTAGGTCTTCGGATCCCCGGATGGTGCAATGATGCTAAGATATTTGTTAATGGTGAAAAGATAGATCTAGCTGAGGTAACAGTAGATGGTTATGCTGTAATCCAGCGCAATTGGCAGGATGGAGATAGGGTAGAAATAGACTTAGCCATGGAACCTGTGAGGGTAAGACCCAATCCTTTGGTTAGAGCAGATATCGGAAGGGTTGCTATTCAAAATGGTCCCATAGTTTACTGCTTGGAAGAGGTGGACAATGGACCAAACCTTCACACTATAGTGCTACCTAAGGATGCAGAATTAAAAGTTTACTATCGTCAAGATTTGCTAGGTGGTGTTAATGTCATAACTGCTCAGGGAGAAAAGGCCAAGGTAGAGGCATGGGGTCCAGAGCTATATAAGGCTAAAGGTTGTATTGAGTATCAGCCTGCTCAGCTTACATTTGTGCCATACTATGCATGGGTCAACCGCGAGCCTGGTGAGATGACAGTATGGGTGAGGGAAAGATAAGTGTTATTCCTAAGATATGATATGCATATTAGAATATAATAATTATATTGTAATATGACAACTATTAATGAATGATTTTTATAAACACTTTGTTTAAAGAATTTTAAGCAAAGTGTTTTTTATAATTTGTAGCTGGAAATTTCTTCACATGATATAATATTTAATAGTTGCTGAAGCAGCTGATATAAATTACAAGAAACCTGCCGTTAAACAATTGGACCTACATGTGTTCGACCTATACATGACTCTTATGACATATATGTATATGACATTTCTTTACAAGAAGATTGAAGGAGTATGGAAGGGGAGAGAACCAAGTGAATAATATTATAATGGAATTAAAAGATCATATGAGAGATCATCCCATAATAAATACTCATTGCCATCACTTACAGGATCATGATTTTGAAGGATTGGATTTAAATGCTATATTAAGGCAGAGCTATGTTAATTGGTACCAGGTACCTTTAGAAGATACATATGCCAGTAGAGCAAACTATTTAGAAAAAAACAGATTCAATTCCTATTTTGTGTGGCTGGAGAAAAGCTTACAGGAATTATATGAATTTTATGAGCCTCTTACTGCTGATAATTGGGACGAGATTTCAAAGAGGATAGAGAAGGCCCATGGTGATAAAGAATATCACATGGATATACTACGAGAAAAATGTAAGTATGAGAAAATCATTTTAGATACTTACTGGCAGCCTGGTAGTAATAATGGCAGACCTGATATTTTTACACCCACCTTTAGAGTTGATCCATTTTTTTATGGGTATGACCCAGATGCTCGGGATCACGATGGCAATAGGCCTTTCCAATTATATGGAGATATTCCCCAGGATTTAGATGAGTACATATCCTTTATTAAAAATATTGTAGCCTTAAAAAAAGAACAGGGCTGCATAGCTCTTAAATGTGCAATAGCTTATAATCGGGGTTTAGATTTTGAAAAAGTATCCAGGGATAAAGCATACAAGGCTTTAAACAAGAAGGATGTCCAAAAAACAGCAGAAGATATTAAAGTATATCAAGATTATATATTTTGGAAAATATGCGAGATAGCTGCTGAGTTTAAATTGCCTATTCAATGTCATACTGGTATGGGTCAGCTTACAAAAACTAATGCCATGGCTATGAAGGAGGTTATAGAGAAAAATCCTGAAACTAAATTTGTAATCTTCCATTGTAGTTATCCATGGATGGATGATGTAAACGGGCTGTTACGCACTTACCATAATGTATATCCAGATTTGTGTTGGTTGCCTCTACTTTCAACATCTGCAGCCATTAGAATGTTACATGAGCTTATAGAAGGCGGAACTTGTGACAAAGTTTGTTGGGGATGCGATACATGGACATCCGAAGAAAGCTATGGTGCTCTATTAGCTTTTAGGTTTGTTTTAGTTAAAGTATTAAAGGAAAAGATCCAAGATGGTTATATAACATTAAATGATGCCAAGGATATAATCGATAATATAATGTACAATAATGCATTCAAGCTGTATTATGGCAAGTGACTTTTTCTACTGTTTATAAAGCCATACATTTATCTTAAATTCCCCCGTTGTGCTAGTTCCAACGTTAGATCACTATGCAAATAATGGCTATTGATAAGTGAACGTTTAATAGCCATTATGATTCATATGAGTTGAACTAGTACAACCAAATATTATTATTTTATAGGGAGGTATAGTAGATGAGTAGATTTAACAGGTTAGACCATTTATTAAAAAGCTTTGTTGATAAGGGACCGGCTGGATGTGCATGTTCTGTTATCAAAGATGGAAAGACTTTGTACCAAGGATATTTTGGGTACGCTGATCTGGAAACTAAAAAGCCTATAGAGCCTGATACTATTTACCGGATTTATTCCATGACAAAAGTTGTTACCTGTACTGCTGCTCTTATGCTGTATGAAAGAGGCTTATATCTACTTAATGATCCACTGGAGGAATATCTTCCAGAATTTAAAAATCCTCAAGTTTATCATCAAACCCCCAATGGCAATCTGTATATCGCTCCTGCTAAAAGGCCTATTCTGGTTAAAGATCTTTTTACCATGTCATCGGGTTTGACCTATGGTGGAAATCAGAATGAAACTGAAAGGCAGACCAGCAAGGTAATGGAAGAGCTGAGAAGAAAAGAGGCTAATGGTGAGAAGTTTAATGTCAGAACCCTGTCTAAGGCACTGGCAGGCATCCCTTTGGCATTCGAACCTGGTAGCCACTGGAGATATGGTCTAAGCCATGATGTTTTAGGTGCCTTTATTGAAGTTGTGTCAGGGAAAAGCTTTGGCCAGTTTTTAAGGGAAGAGATATTTGAACCCCTGGGGATGAATGATACCTTCTTTACAATTCCAGAGGAAAAGAAAGATAGACTGTGTAGTCTATATAATCGGGCTGATGATGGTACATTAAACAAGGATACTAGTATAGATACCCGTTTTCAATCGGATTCTGCATTTGAAAGCGGTGGCGGAGGTTTATTATCTACTCTTGGTGACTATAGCCGGTTTGCACAGATGCTGGCCTGTGGTGGTGAGTTAGACGGTGTAAGGATATTGGGATCAAAGACCATTGATTTGATGAGAACCAATCATTTAAGCCCGCAACAGCTGGCTGATTTTGATTGGCCCTATCTGGCAGGATATGGTTATGGACTAGGGGTTAGGGTTATGATGGATCCGGTAGCAGCTGGTGGCAATGGTTCAATAGGAGAATTCGGATGGTGTGGAATGGCTGGAACCTGGGTATTGATAGATCCAGCAGAAAGACTATCTGCAGTTTACATGCAGCAGATGATCCCTAATTTTGAAGAGTATCACCAGCCAAGGCTTCGTGCTGTTATATACGGTGCATTGTAAAGTCAGCAGTATATTATAAAACTATATATTAACCCTAGTGCTGGTTCACCTCATATGTATATAAAGGCTATTAAAGGTTCACTTGTCAATAGCCTTTATATGCATAAAGAACCAAGGGCTGAACTAGCACAATGAGTTATATTGACACTATAAAGATGTATTATTAACATAGAGATTAATAAAGTAAAATAATGTTTAAATATACCTATTTGTGGTATATATCTTTTTGTGAAATTACCACATTTAATTATTGGACTAGCAAGGAGGTAATCACAATTAGCAGTACCATAAATTATGAACAATTAATAACAGAGATTGGCAAATGCTGCCTGGGTGAAGAGGAATGTGGGGAGTGCCAAAAGGAAGAATGTCTTATTGGGTATTGTAAAAGCTGCCTATTAGAGGCTCTCAAACAAAAGGATAGATTTATTGATGATGGGGCAGATAATATCCCCTATTGGGATACAAAAATATATGATAATGAAGTTTTAATTGAAGCCATTGGCTTTTTACTTAACCAGTGCCGTAACTGTAATCTGTATCATGATGAAGATTGTATTATCAATATTGTCCGGGAATGTCTTGAAATAATACTCTTTGGTGACTCCCAGGAGTATAGGGGAAGTACTTTCATGTATTTAAATGATATAAAGTCTATTGACAGTCATATTGCTGACAGGATATTTGAATCATTTAACAGAAGAAAGGAGTAGAGGCATATGGACAAAAGAACACTCACCGTTGAAAATGTAATAGGAGAAACCAAGGGAACCCCCCTGGATAGGGCGGTTAAGCAAAATTTCAAAGGAGAAACCAGCGAAACAGGCATGTATTTGGCCATAGCAAGACAGGCAGAGCGGGAAGGGTATCCTGAGATTGCTCAGGTATTAAAGAGTATCGCATGGGAAGAGGCCGAACATGCTGCCAGGTTTGCAGAGCTTAATGGCATGATAAGCGATAGTCTCTTTGACAATATTGCCCAAATGCTGGAAGGAGAGATTTTCGCTAATAAGGATAAGAAGGAAGCTGCCGACAAAGCAGCAGAGTTGGGACTGGAAACTGCCAGGGATTATTTTAATGAATCGGCCAAGGACGAAGGCAGGCATGCCAGAATGCTGGAAGGTATACTAAACCGCTATAAGAAATGAGTTAGACTTGCACAGGTCTAACTCTTTTTTTATCTTCTATTACATCTGTCTTGTTTCTATGGATGAATGAAAGTACTCCCTATATTAATAAAGATAGGCATCTATGGTAATACTAACTCTAGATTAATTTGGCTAGAGGGGGCAACATAGGTGTTGAATATATTAAGAAAATGGTTGAGTAAGGGAGGAAGAGGAGAAAAACAGAATACAGAAGGAGAGGAAAATAAGGATAATCAGCAGAGTCAAAAGAACCAGACCCAAAATAACCAGACTATATATGGTCAAAAATATCAAAATATAAAGCTGACCAGAAATTTGCAGGACAATATAACCAATATTAAAAATGCCATGAATAACAATTTTGATATAAAAGCAAAGGAATTTAGGCTAAGGGGACAGGAGATCTATGCAGGAGTAATATATATAGAGAACATTGCAAATGAGGATACAGTTTTGCAACATATTGTTAATCCCCTGATGATTGAGTCCTCCTTAATTATAGACAGGGATGATCCAATTCTATTTAAGACCATAATAGAATCAATGGTAACTGCAGAATATGTAAAGGTTGTAGAATCTATAGATGAGATAATATTAGCCCTTATGTCTGGAGATACTTTTTTGTGTATCCAAGGCTATGAGAAAGGCTTTATAATCAGTACTAGAAAATATGTAGGCAGACAGGTTGGAGAGCCTATTTTAGAGCCCTCTGTGCAAGGATCCCAGGAAGGGTTTACTGAAACAATACGGGATAATGTTGGTCTTATTCGCAGAAGATTAAGGGACCCCAACTTGGTTTTTAGTGTACATCAATTAGGTAGAAGAACCAAACTAGAAGTTGTGGTCATCTACATAAAGGATATAGCGGATCAAAATATAGTCAATGATGTTATCAAGAGAATAAACGCTTTAGATATTGAGGGGGTTCAAAGTGCAGCCCAGCTAGGATTACATATAACTGACAGTCCCAACTCAATTTTTCCCCTATTCCAGTTAACGGAGAGGCCGGATAGGACGGTAAGAGGGCTCATGGAGGGTAGGGTTGCCATACTGATAGAGGGCGGGGCTCGTGCCTTATTGGTGCCCGTTACACTGCCTTTAATGGTACAGAGTGTAGATGATTATTGCGAGAATTGGATTATAGCTTCTATCTTACGTTTATCCAGATATGTAGGTCTATTTGTATCAGCCTTTCTTCCTGCTATATATATAGCCGTGACCAGTCATCATCCCGGCATGCTGCCAAACGTATTGGTTTTGACTATTGCAGGCTCTAGAGCAGGAATGCCTTTTCCAGCTATTATGGAAGCAATCCTTATGGAGGTAACTATTGCAATGCTTCAAGAGGCTAGTATTCGTCTGCCCCGGGTAGTAGGTCAGACAGTATCCATTGTAGGAGGTTTGGTAATTGGCCAGGCAGCCGTACAGGCAGGAATTGTGGGTCCTATTATGGTTATTATAACCGCCCTTACTGCCATAGGTTCTTTTACAATACCCGACTATAGTTTAAGCCTGGCTACTAGAGCTATACGGATTCCATTTATGATACTGGCATCAACATTAGGTATTTTCGGAGTTTCTATGGGCATGTTATTACTGCTCATTTATATAGCTGATCTAAAAAGCTTTGGCGTTCGTTATATCCGTCCATTATCCCCTTATAGGAGCAGTGATTTAAGGCAAATATTGGTAAGCAGTAAGAAGAGTTCCATGATAGAACGACCTATTTTTCTAAATCCTCAGGATAAGCAAAAGCAGTCAGAGGCTAAAAAGGGGGATGGATATGGAAAATGAAAAGCTGACCACATCCCAGATATTCGTAATTACAGTATTTAGCATTTTAGGTGTGGATGTGTTAGTGGTTCCCCATAATATGGTAACACTAGTAGATCAGGATGCCTGGATTTCACTTATATTGGGTGGATTACTACTTTACATAGGTGCAATACCCTTTTTATATCTATTAAACCTTTATCCAGATAAGGATCTGCCACAGATAATTCTACAGGTAGCAGGGAAATGGTTAGGAAGAATTTTGCTTTTGCCCATTATTATATTTGTTGTTATGTATGCCGGGATGTCTACCAGGCTTTTTGCGCAGGCATTAAAATTATTTTTAGTAGACAAGACACCCATATGGATTATGGTAATACTTTTGGTAATTGTAGCTGCATATGTGGTATATAAGGATGTTCATACTATGGGAGCTGTACTGGATATTCTATTTCCTATTTCTATTGTAACCCTAATTATTCTTATTGTATTGTCATTGCAAAATATAGAGCCGGACAGGATAAAGCCAATTTTATTTAGAAATACTAAAAATGTGCTTAAGGCTATTATTCCAGGCTTTTATCATTTTGCTGGTTTTGGTGCAATTTCATATTTTTTACGTTATGCAGCTAACAGAAAGTCGGCCTGTAAATCCTATTTATTAGGTCTTGGTGTTCCTGTATTTTTCTATGTTGTCACAACAGTAATATGTATTATGGTTTTTGGCGCACCTCCCCTTAAAGTTATAGTCTATCCAACACTCAATCTTTCAAAATCCATTGAATTTGAAGCTGCAATTTTGGATCGGTTAGAGTCTTTTATGGCAGTATTTTGGATATCTTTAGTGTTTTCATCTCTGGTACTATTTTATTATAGCTCTGTGAGAAATTTTTCAGAGTTTTTCTCTATACCCGGTAAATATACCAAATATGTGATTTTAGCTCATATTCTTATGCTGCCCATAATTGCTCTCCTTCCCCCAAGTAGCTTATATGTATTTGAACTACATGATAAAGTAAAATATATGGAAGTACTTATTGGTTTTGGCATATTTCCAATAGTGACTGTCTGGGCAGCTATAAAGAAAAAGAGGGGCATGCAACAATGAAGAAGGCTATACCACCAATTCTTTTGCTAATTATGATAATAGATCTACTTACCCTTACAGGATGTTGGGATAGAAAAGACATTGAAAATAGAGGCTATGTTTTAGGAATTGCTGTTGACTCCTATTCTCCTAAAGATACTAAGGCAAAAGGACATGAGGCAAAAAAAGAGGAATTCGAAGAGACAGAAACTGCTATTGGTCAACCTATCTATGAGATGACAGTTCAGATACCCATAATCAAAAGGTCTCCTTCTCTTGCCGCATCAGGCGCTGGCGGTTCTAGTGGGGGCAATGAACCTAAAACCTGGCAGATAAGCCAGGTAGGCAACGCCTTTATTAGTATGGAAAGGGAGATGGAATCCAGAACCAGCCTTACCCTCTATTATGAACACCTACAGGTCTTAGTTTTATCAGACAAGGTTTTAAAGGATGGCTTGCATAATATGGTAGATTTTTTCTTAAGGCATCGTGAGATGAGGACCAGTGTAAGTCTCTTTGTTGCAGAGGGATCGGCAAAAAAAATCCTTGAGGTAGTACCTCAGGAGGAGGATCATGCAGCTACTTATCTCTTTGAACTGCCTATTAATGCAGATAAAAACTCCAGAATAGCCTATAAGCATAACTTGGGAGAGGCCATGAATTGCCTCCGTAGCGGAGATGCCTTTATTCTGCCCAGAGTAGAAGCCTCCAAAGACGAAATTAAGATAACGGGAGGTGCTTTGATTAAAGATGGAAAAATGGCAGGATGGGCTGATGAATTGGATATAGAAGTTATTAATGTGATGGCAGATAAGTACCAGGGAGGCACTGTAATTGGACGTCTGCCAGGAAGTGATGAAGGGATTATAATAATGGAAGTGACTAGCTCAAAAACAAAAGTAACTCCTGTAATAAAGGATGGGGAACTAAGTTTTGATGTACATGTAAAAATGAAAGGAAAGTATGCTGAGCAGGTGGGGGTAACTAGTGGAGGATTGGTGGATATAGAGTATATAAAGGAATGTGAAAAGGAGTTTGCTAAGACAATAGAAACAAGATGTAAAAAAACCATTGAAAAGATGCAGAAAGAGTGTAATGTGGATGTCTTTCAATTGAATAGAAAGGTGAGAACTCAAAAACCTGCCTATTGGGAAGAAGTAAAAGATGAATGGGATGAAATTTTTCCAAATCTCGATATAAATGTGAAAGCAGATGTTACAATCCAGATGATTGGAGTAATGAAATAATGGCTATTGATCCTTTGCTTATCAATAGCCATTATGAATATATTAAGATAAACACTTAACTTAATCAGCTAAAATATGGTATAGTTATGGTATGGTTCTTTAATCCTATAATTGTACCATATTTATTATTGCAAAAATCTGTAATCATGAATTTATTTTTTTATAGTTACAGTATATAATATATGCAATACTTCATATTAACTTTATACTATCTTTTTATATTTTCTTTTTATATTATCTTTTCAGCATCTCAGTTATATTTTCCGTGGGCATAGGGCAGATATTTATGAAGGAGGCCATAGGGTTTCTTTGATTATAAGGAGGCCTGATAAGGTAGAAACAGGGCGGATTTCGGACCAACTGGTACTTCTGTCATATTTAATGGTCACAGTTGCTGATATTGTTGGATACAGTTATATTTGATACCTTTTATGACCTTTGGGAGTTTCATAATCTCCATGGCAAGGAAGGGTATGAAGAGATAGAAAACAGATTAAAGCTTCAGTAAATAAGATATCATAAAAAAATATAAAATAATGGGGGGAATTAAATGGCAAAGTATTGTGATCAGAAATGGTGGCAGGATGCCAAATTCGGTATGTTCATTCATTGGGGCCTATATTCACAGCTTGCGGGAGAATGGAAGGGACAAAAGGTTAAGGGAATTGGCGAATGGATTATGAAACAATTGAACATACCTGTAGAGGAGTATGAAAGGATTGCAAAGGAATTCAACCCAGTGCATTTTAATGCGGAAGAATGGGTATCCTTAGCAAAGAAAGCCGGCATGAAGTACATAGTCATTACAGCAAAACATCATGACGGTTTCGCCATGTACCACTCAAAGTGCTCTAAATATAACATTGTGGATGCTACTCCTTTTAAGCGGGATCCTATGGAGGAGCTGGCCAAAGCATGTAGCGATGCAGGTATTAAACTGTGTTTTTATTATTCTCAGGCTCAAGATTGGCATGATCCCAATGGATATGGCTATGGACCAATACCGGATGAGGAAAAAGAATTTGAAAAGTATTTAGAGGAAAAGTGTAAGCCACAGATCAGGGAGCTGTTGACACAGTATGGTGAGATTGGTTTGATATGGTTCGATACACCAATGATTATGTCACCTGAACATAGTCGGGAGTTAGCACAATTTGTAAAAAGTATTCAACCAAACTGTTTAGTTAGTGGTAGAATCGGCAATGAGTTTGGTGATTACATGTCAACGGGAGACAATAAGATACCAACACTTCCCTATTATGGGTCTTGGGAAGTTCCAGCGACCTTAAATGATACCTGGGGATATAAAAAGGACGATGATAATTGGAAATCTCCCAAGCAAATAATTGAACTGTTAGTTAAGATCAATAGTCGGGGAGGCAACTATTTGTTAAATGTAGGACCGGATGGAAGAGGCGTTATTCCAGAGCCCAGTGTCAATATCTTAAAACGGGTAGGGGAATGGATGAAAGATAATAGTGAAAGTATTTATGCAACACAACCAGTCCCGGTATTCCCTTATGAAATGGAAGGCATTATGTTTACCCATAAGCCCTACAGACTATTTATGCACCTTTTCCAATGGACAGATAATATAGTACTTCACTGCTTAGCTAATAATATTCGAAGAGCCTATATTCTGGCAACCGGTGAGGAGATCAAATTTACTCGCGACTACATACCTTCACTAAAACAGCATAGAGTTTCCTTCCAACTACCAGAAAAAATGCCAGATGATATTGATACAGTAATCTGTATGGAAACTGAAGAAGAAAATGTTGTCCTAGAATCCTTGGATACCTTGTAAAATATATTTTTTAAAATAATTGCTGCTTCCTATTATATAAGCTGGGGGCAGCATTTTTTACGATTCAAATTATTTAATTATCCCAAACTATCCTCCCTTAATAGAAGCAATATAGAAGTTCATATTATTTTAATTTTTGGGAAAAACTGCGATTATACATTTATTTTTATGTTGTTACAGTATATAATATATTCATCAACTCATATAACTACCCTTAGTATAAATACAAAATACAATAAGGAAAAGGAAGGATTTTTACTATGCTAATTGATATGTCTTTACAAGAACTAAAAAAGTATCAGGGTATAAATCCACGTCCACATGATTTTGATGAATACTGGGATAAGGCTCTGGAAGAGATGAGATTCATTGATCCAGAAGTAGAGCTTGTTCCTGCAAAATTCCAAGCACCATGTGCAGAATGTTTTCACCTGTACTTCACAGGGGTTGGCGGCGCTAGAGTACATGCAAAGTATTTGAGACCTAAAAACAGTAATAAACCACATCCTGCTGTTTTGATGTTCCATGGATATAGCGGAAACAGCGGATCCTGGTCAGATAAGCTTAACTATGTAGCCAATGGTTTTTCAGTGGCTGCCTTGGATTGCAGAGGTCAGGGAGGGCTTTCTCAGGATGTTGGCGGGGTTAAAGGAAACACCTTTCGTGGCCATATTATAAGAGGTCTTGATGATAGTCCTGAGAAACTATTATTTAGAAACATATTTTTAGATACAGCTCAGCTTGCCAAGATTGTTATGGACATGCCGGAAGTTGATGAAAATCGCGTGGGTGCTTTAGGAGGATCCCAAGGTGGCGGCTTAACCTTGGCTTGTGCAGCCCTGGAGCCAGGAATAAAAAGATTGGCGCCAGTATATCCATTCCTATGTGATTATAAAAGAGTATGGGAAATGGACCTTGCTAAGGATGCCTACCAGGAACTTAAAGATTATTTTAGGCTTTTTGATCCTACTCATGCCAGAGAAGATGAGGTTTTTACCACTCTGGGATATATAGACGTGCAGCATCTGGCAAAAAGAATAAAGGGAGAAGTATTGATGGCTGTTGGGCTTATGGATACAGTTTGTCCTCCATCAACCCAGTTTGCTGCTTACAATAAAATCACCGCACCAAAGGAAATGGTTATATATCCGGATTTTGGTCATGAGTGGCTGCCTGGATTTGATGATATGACATTTGAGTTTATGATGGAATTGTAAATTAAAATATAGTGCTAGTTTATCATACTAATAATGGCTATTGACCTTTCACTTATCAATAGCCATTATATATAGTTTTCTAAAGATGGAACCAGCACTATAGGTTAAATATAATATAAGTAAGAAAGGGAAGGGGGAGGGTAAGGTGAAAAGCGCTTTTCAGGAAATATTTGAATATGTGAAGGAATTGGAAATAATCGATTCCCATGAACATCTACCCCATCGGGAGGATGCCAGGGATAAGGATACTGATGTCCTTAAAGAGTATTTGGCACATTATTTTAATAGTGATTTGATTTCTGCAGGCTTAAAACCTAATGATTTTGAAAAGGTAATAGATCATAAAATTCCCATTATGGAAAGATGGGATATTGTAGAACCTTACTGGGAAAACTGCCGATATACAGGATATGGAAGGGCATTAGATATATCGGTTAAAGCAATTTACAACATAGACGGGATATCCAGGGACACTATCCTGCAACTGGACGATGCCTTTCAAAAATCCTTAAAACCCGGGCACTTTAAGAGAGTATTAAAGGATATGTCCAAAATTAAGATAAGCCTGTTAGATGCCAATCTTGACTGTGATACATGTTTTTTTAGAAGCGTGTACCGTCTGGATCACTTTATATATCCTCTAGGCAGGGATACCCTTAAGCATGTGGAAAGGAGTAGTGGGATTAGGATAAACTCCTTCGACGATTGGCTGGATGCCTGTGAGATGGCACTGGACAATGCTTTAAAGGCGGGTGCTGTAGCATTAAAAAGTGGCCTTGCCTATAACCGCACTCTTAAATACCAAAGGTATACCAGGAGCCAAGCCGAAGCTTGCTTTAATGAGATTTTTAAAACATTCAATCTTCCTGAATGGGATACTAATCCTATGGCTATTGGAAAACCCTTACAGGATTATATGATGCATTATATACTTAGGCTTGCTAATAAGCGAGGCCTTACCTTCCAATTTCATACTGGATTACAAGAGGGTAATGGAAATATTATATATAATAGCGATCCTTCCCTCTTATCCAATCTGTTTCTGGAATATCCTGATGTAGATTTTGATATATTCCATATAGGATATCCATATCAGCATATTTTATCAGCCTTGGCCAAGAATTTCCCTAATGTATATATTGATATGTGTTGGGCTCATATTATTTCACCTGCTGCAAGTGTAAATGCTTTGTATGAATGGATTGATTCGGTACCCTTCAACAAGATAATTGCCTTTGGAGGAGATTATATGATTGTGGATGCTGTATATGGCCATCAATATCTGGCTAGGGTCAATGTGAGCAAAGCCCTGGCTTATAAGGTGGAAGAAGGGGTTTTTGGTGTAGATGAGGCTAAACACATTGCCAAAATGCTTTTTTTCGATAACCCGAAAAGAATATTTAAACTGAATATATGATCAAAATTAGCTAAGATCTTTGCTTATCAGTAGTAATATTTGACTTATTATAATGATTTATAATTAATAGCAAAGAATATGGCAAACAAAGATTGATATATAACTTTTCCACTAAGTCTTATGTGGATGTAAAATATACAGCGTAATAAGGTATAACAAAGGGGGATTTTATGAAGAAACAATTGTATTATGGCGCAGCCTATTATCCAGAGCTGTGGGATGAAAAAACTATCGAGGAAGATATCCGCTATATGAAGGAAGTGGGTATAAATGTTGTAAGGATGGGCGAGTTTGCCTGGGCAAAGATGGAGCCCAAACAGGATGAAATAGATATGAGTTTTTTTGCCAATATTATAGATAAGCTATATGAAAATGGTATAGAGACCATTATATGCACACCCACACCTACTCCACCTATTTGGATGACCCATGGACATCCTGAGAGAATGTATGTGGATGCAGATGGAACTGTTATGTCTCATGGTGCCAGGCAGCATATCTGTACCAACAATCCTTTTTTCAGGGAAAGAAGCAGAATAATTATTGAGGCCATGTCCAAAGCAGTAGGCAGTCATCCAGGAGTTATTGCCTGGCAAACCGATAATGAGTTTAAGTGCCATGTTCAGGAATGTATGTGCGCAACCTGTAAAGAATTGTGGCATGAATGGTTAAGAGAAAAGTATGGAACCATCGAAAACCTGAACAAAGCATGGGGTACCATGATTTGGAGCGAATACTACCATGACTTCCAACAGGTTCCTCAACCCTACAAGACTCCCTTTTTGCACAATGCCTCTTTAAGCACCGCCTATAGAATGTTTTCCAGGGAGAAAATTGCGGAGTACAATGATGAGCAGATAGCAGCTATTCGTAAGTATTCCGATAGGCCTATTACCCATAATACCAGCAGAGGCTTTGCTCTAGACAATGAGAGATTGTTTAAAAACTTGGATTTTGCATCCTTTGACGCTTATCCCCACTGCGACCAATACAATCAGATGATACTTAACTATGATATTTGGAGAAATACAAAGAAGGGCAAGCCATTTTGGGTAATGGAGACTAGTCCGTCTCATAATGGTCATCTTCATGGTTACCAAAAACCCCATAGGAATGGTTTTCTAACGGCAGAGGTAGTATCAGCCTATGCTATGGGAGCCCAGGGATTCTCCTATTGGCTATGGAGACAGCAAAGAACAGGGTGCGAACTTCCCCATAGTGCTATTTTAAGTACCTGGGGCAAACCAACTCTTGGTTTTGATAATGTTGTAAATGCTGAAAAGGCCAGAAAAGATATTGAACCCATTATCCTTGAAACCAAGCCATCTCAAGCTGAGCTGGCTATCACCTATTCTGACAGGGCCAAGGCTTTCTTCCTCACCGAATCCTTAGAAAAAATCGATTATGTCCAGGTCATGGAGAAATTACACCATATGGTGATGGATATGGGAATTCATAGGGATTTGATATTTGAAGGCGGGGATTTAGAAGGGTATAAGCTGCTGTTAACTCCCTTTATGCCCTACGTATCAGATGAATATCTAAATAGAGCCAAAGCTTTTGTAGAAAATGGCGGTATATGGATAGTTGGACCTCTTACAGGATGGAGGACAGGGGAACATACTGTTCACACTGATGCTGGCCTGGGCAGGCTGGAGAAGGTAGCTGGAGTAGAAACAACCTATATTTACTCCATGACCGGTACTGAAGCAAGAGGAAATGCCTTTGGCATGTCTGCTCCATTGGGACTGTTAAGCGCAGTATTTGAACCTAAAGGTGCAAAAGTTATGGGTACTGTGCACGGTGGAGTTACCCCAGGACTGGCTTTTATCACTGAGTATAAGATAGGAAAAGGAAAAATAGTTATGATAGGCTCAACCCCTCAAGGTGAGGAAGGTAAGGCCATGATGGAAAAGATAATTGATCACTATGCCTGTGAAGCTGGAATTAGCGTGAGGGTAAATGCTACCCAGGGAACTATTGTAGCCCCAAGACATGGTAAGGATAAAAAGGTATGGGTTATAGTAAATATGGATGGCAAGGGTGGAAGCGTTGAAATTCCACAGCCAGCTTTTGATATTCTTAAAGGACAAACCATCCAGCCTGGTATTTTAAACATTGGCAGCTATGAATACAGGGTGGTAGAGTTTTAAACATGCATATTAATAAGCTAAGAGAAGAGTTTTTATATCCCTCTAGTGAATATACTCCTATTCCTTTCTGGTTTTGGAATGACCATTTAGAGGAAGATGAGATAATCAGACAGATTCATGATTTCAAAGATAAGGGGGTGGATGGATTTGTCATCCATCCCCGAATAGGCATTCCAAAAGAGATAGGCTATTTGTCAGATAGGTTTATGGAATTGATAGAATGTGCTGTAAAAGAGGCTGCCAGGTTGGATACGAAGGTAATATTATATGACGAAGGAATGTATCCCTCAGGATCAGCTAATGGTATGGTGGTAAGATCTAACCCTGAATTTGCCAGTAGAGGGCTTAAGATGATACCATATGAATGTAATAATGCTATAGAAATCCCCTTGGAGTTAGAAGATGGAGAAGACCTAGTGGCAGCTTTAGCAGCAGAAAAGAGAGGACCAGGGGCTATTAATCCAGACTCTGTTAGAGTATTGGATGTATTTGACGGCAAGATTTCTTTTTCACCGCCAGGTAAGGGAGAATGGCAAGTTTTATTATTTATTGAGACTTATAGTAAAGGGCATATTAGAGGTATCCATTTTGGTGAAGATGATGGAGAGCCCAATGCTCCTCCATCCACAGATCTATTAAACCCCAAGGCAGTTGAAAAGTTTATTGAACTTACTCATGAACGCTACTATAAGTGGCTTTATCAATACTTTGGAACTACTATTATAGGGATTTTTACTGATGAACCTGCTATACTGGGAAGGGGAGCATCTTCTGATATTATTCCCTGGACCTGGGACTTTTTAGGTTGGTATATAGAACGGGGGAATGATATAAAAGATCTTCCGGCATTATGGCTGGATATAGGGCCGGAAACCCAGCTTAAAAGAAAACAGTACAGAAAAGCTGTCAATAAGCGGTTGGAAACGGCCTATTACAAACAAATTTATCAGTGGTGTGATAAACACGGTATTGCTCTTACAGGTCATCCTGAATCCAGTGATGATATTGGAGTACTAAAATACTTTCACATACCGGGGCAGGATGTTGTTTGGAGATGGGTGGCGCCAGAGGATGGCAAAGCCCTGGAAGGGGTACATAGCACACAGGGAAAATGCTCTTCCGATGCAGCCAGGCATTTGGCTAGAAGGAGAAACTCTAATGAGTGTTTCGGATGCTGTGGACCCAATGGGGTTGACTGGGCTTTTACTGTGGACGATATGAAATGGTATATGGACTGGCTTTTTGTACGGGGAGTTAACCTCCTATATCCACATGCCTTTTTCTATTCCATAGAGGGTGAAAGGCGATACGGAGAAAGACCCCCGGATGTAGGCCCCAATAATCTTTGGTGGCCATATTACAATCAAATATCCAGCTATATAAAACGGATGAGCTGGCTGATGACTGATGCAGTAAATGTAACTTCTGTAGCGGTGCTGTGCCAGGAGGATAAACTACCCTGGGCAATAGTCAAGCCCTTATTTGAAAACCAGATTGAATTTAACTATCTTCAGGAGGAGCTTTTTAGTGAAGGAGATATAAGAATAGAGGATGGATCTATCCTTATACAAAAGCAGAGATATGGGGCATTAGTGATTGAGGATTTCCATTTAATTAGCCCTTTTGCCCTGGATAAAATACAGGAGTTTATTCATCAGGGTGGACATGTCATAATATATAATCCAAACCATAGTGACATTAATTTAACTGATGCAAAGGAAATTCATAAACTAGATGAGGTGGTAGATATACTGAACTCTCTAATTGGGAGAGAGATTTTATTGGATAGGCCTTGTAGAGATTTAAGGCTAAGCCATGTGGTAAAGGATGATATACATTTCTATTTGCTGGTCAATGAAGGGGGAGGACCAATAGATAGGAAAATGGCTATCCCTATAGTAGGGCAGGCTGAACAGTGGGATGCATGGAATGGAAAGACCGATTTAGCCTTTGTAAGTCATATTCAGGATGATAAAATGGTACTTGATATAAGGCTTGATAGACGTGAAAGCCTTATCATAGTGGTTGATCCTTCCAAATCAGCAAGCCTTAATCCTATAAAGGAGAGTACAGAAAAGTATGAGCTTAAAGTTCTGGATGAAGGATGGAAAATCCTTAATGCACCTGTTCCTAAGGTGCGGAAACTAGGCTTAAGGTCATGGACGGAATGTCCTGGTATGGAGGAATTTTCAGGAACCTTGGTATATGAAAACAGTTTTATGCTGAATTCGCTTATGCCGGACTCAATCCCTGGTAAAGGACAAAGAATATACTTAGACTTAGGGAGAGTTCATGACATTGCCCATGTACAAATAAATGGAAAGAGTGTTGGGGTTAAAATGTGGGCTCCATATATATTTGATATAACCCAGTTTATAAGCATAGGGCAAAATACTATTAAAATAGAAGTAACCAATACTATAGCTAATAGAATATGTGGATTAAAACTTCCCTCCGGTTTACTAGGCCCGATTAGGGTATGTATCATATAAGGTAAATTAAATAAAAATTATACCACTACAAAAAACAGGGGGTTATTAGAATGAAAATTTCTACGCAAACAGACCATTTAGCTAGACTATTTGGAGAAGAGGAGGCCATTCGTATCCTTGCTGAGGTTGGGTTCGATGCCTATGACTTTTCAATGTTTGATACTGAATCAGATGAATATTTACTAAATCGCAGAGACTATGAGAAAGAAGCTCTAAGATTAAAGCGTATATCAGAGGAAAACAACATCGAATGCAACCAATCCCACGCTCCTTTTCCAACTTATCTACAAAACAATAAGGAATACAACGACCGCATTTTTTCACTTCTTGTTCGTTCTATTGAAATAACAGGTCTGCTGGGAGGCAAAGTAGTTGTAATCCATCCAGCTGTTTTCCCAGGTCATAAGATAGGAGAAAATCCCTTATGTTTTGAAACAAATATGGAACTTTATAATTCTTTACTTCCATATGCCAGGGATTGTAATGTAAAGATTGCTGTTGAAAATATGTTTAACTGGTATGAAGGAGATGATACAGCATCACCGGCTACCTGCTCTACCCCCGAGGAATTCAGCGCCTATCTGGATGCATTATGGACTTTGGATGCTGACCATTTTGTGGCATGTTTGGACATAGGTCATAGTGAAATGAAAAACACCGGAGGGGAGTCAGCAGCCAAGATGATCAGAACCCTGGGCCATGATAAGCTTAAGGCGCTACATATTCATGATAATAACCTGGTTCGTGATGTACACACCCTGCCATTTACCCAAAAGATTAACTGGGATGAAGTTATGACTGCACTAAAAGATATTCAATATGATGGTGATTTCACCTTTGAAGCCGATAATTTCATTAAGCAATTCCCTGGAGAACTGGCTAAGCATGCATTAAAATTAAAGCTGGAAGTGGGTCGTTATTTCATAAAAAAATATGATTTGAATCATAATGGCTAATAAACCTTTGCTTTTCAATAGCTATTATATATATGGTGATTTAAAGGTCCAACCAGCATCACCAGTCACATTACAAAAATTAAGGATGTAAATTAAAATAAGGAAGGAAGGGTAATATGAGTTTAGATTTAAATCCTCAAAAGATATGGGAAAGATATAAGCAGGCCCTGGAAGGCCTGCGGGGTAATGTAAAACAGTATGATTGTTTTCCTAAACCAATTTTAACCACAGGAATGGGTTATCCAGGAATTTGGCTGGAACACAATCATGACTCCCTGTTTTATCTTAGGCATGATCCTGAGGTGTCTAAAGCCAGCCATGAAATCTTCTTCCATTTTCAGGCTGAGGACGGCCTTTTTCCTGCCTATATTTGCAAGCCTCACGGTGAGGTTACTTACAGAATTGGCTATGGGCATGTACAAACTGTGTATCCCATTGCAGCATCATCATGGGAGATAGCAAAATCAACTAAGGATGAAGCATTTTTGGAAAAAGCCTATGAGGCTTGTGTAAAGTATGATGAGTGGTTTATGAAGTACAGGAATACCCGGGGAACAGGTCTTGTGGAAATGTTTTGCGAATGGGATACAGGCCATGATAACTCCGCTAGAGTGACAGATGGAGGTATTCCAAGTTGCTGTCCTGATGGGGATTCCAGAATCTGCCCATCTGTGGACGTATTACCCATTATATCAACAGATTTGACTGCTACAGTATATGGAGGCAGAATTGCATTAGCAGCCATGGCTGAAGCACTAAACAAGGATAATGAGGCAGCACTGTGGAAAGAGAAAGCTGAAGAAATGAAGGCTAAACTCATAGAGCTTTGTTTTGATGAAGAAGATGAGTTCTTTTATGATGTAGATTCCAAAGGAAATTTAAGAAAGTACAAGACAGAACATATCTTTAGGCTGTTTATAAACCGTGTATTGGATCAAGACATGTTTGACAGGATTTATAAACGTTATATTAAAAGTCCTGATCATTTTTGGACACCTTATCCCTTCCCATCTGTTTCTATCTCAGACCCTTCCTACAATAGCCAGCTAAAGTATAATTCATGGGGCGGGATGAGCCAATCCCATACAGCACTTGAAACACTGTTTTGGATGGAGCATTACGGTGTAAGTGAAGATATGGAAAAAGTAATGCAAATTTGGGTTAAGCAGTTTACAAACAGCCATAAGGATTTTGCACAGGAGATGGATCCTCTTACAGGAGAATTTTCAGATTGTGCACCCTATTTTACACCAAGCCTGATTGCTTACATAGAATTTGTGGATCGATTATATGGCAGTGAAAAAAATAAAATATGATCCACTTTCATTAGAAGGCCTAAAAATTAAAGAGTTTATTTATATTGAATTAGTTTAGTTTGGACCAATTTATTATTGAACCTACTAATACATGCTATTAAAATGAAAGGAAAAGGATTTGGCAGCATATAAAAATCCTTTTCTTTTTTTTATTAGTGGTACTTTAAAAGACACAGGTTACTGCAAAATTGGTAATAATAATGAGACGGCTGACTATAATGGAGAATTGTTGACTTGCATTAAGGTAAATGCTATACTGAGTTTATCAATAAATGTTTTGCAGTAGGTTTAAATAAACTAATTAGCATGATTATTGTAATAATTATAGAAGTAAAGGGACTAGTGTATGGTGTAGATGCGCCCTTCATATACCAAGTAAAAAGGAAATCTCCTGATATCTATTATTTACAAAAAGATATAAAACATGTATCATTTCTTATGATTGGTTAGAAAAATTAGGTCTGGAAGAACCACAGACCACTGAAGAACTATACGAAGTGCTGAAAGCTTTCAAAACACAGGATCCAAATGGTAATGGAAAAGCCGATGAGAT
>JAAYGY010000095.1 GCA_012735575.1 Clostridiales bacterium | reverse complement strand
TTTCCTACTTTGATTGCACTAGCTACCATTTTTATAGCAGGTTCAGCAGGGGCATTTAAGTCTATGATATCTACTCTGACAGTTCTAGGTGCAGTGGTATTAGGAGTGGTGATTACCCTAATAATATCAAGGATATTATCAAAGACCATTCTAAAGGGCTTACCCTCTTCCTTTACCCTTGAATTACCACCCTATAGAAAACCTCAGGTGGGCAAGATATTAATTAGATCCCTATTAGACCGTACCTTATTTGTACTGGGAAGAGCAGTTATGGTAGCTGCTCCAGCTGGTTTAATTATATGGTTTATGGCCAATCTGACAATAGGTGGGATAAGTCTGCTAAACCATAGTGCCAGCTTTCTAGATCCCTTCGGTAGGTTATTGGGCATGGATGGATATATTATACTGGCATTTATACTTGGCTTACCTGCAAACGAGATTGTAATACCTATAATTATAATGAGCTATTCAGCATCGGGAGTAATGATAGAGCTAGACAGCCTGGAAGCACTTCGAAATTTATTGGTGGCCAATGGCTGGACCTGGCTAACTGCTGTGTCAACCATGCTCTTTTCCCTAAATCATTTTCCCTGTGGCACTACTCTTCTTACCATTCGCAAGGAGACGCAAAGCCTTAAATGGACTATACTTTCTTTTCTAATTCCCACCCTTACGGGAATTGTCTTGTGCTTTATTGTAGCTCAGGCAGTACGATTGTTAGGACTGGTATAAATAGATCGTAATCCAAAGATCCAACTAGCACAACCAGTTAATTATTTAGATGATATTTTTAATGATAATTATATAAGAAGCAGCAGTGAAACCACAAGGTTACATTGCTGCTTCTCTGGTTTTATTTAATTTTGTGTTGTTGAGATTATATAGGTATATATTACAAGTAAAATATAGAAAATATCATATAAATTACGTAGATTTTCGAATGACTAGTTTACATGGCAATATGGATTCAAGAGTTGTAGCAGTTTTAGCCTGTAATAATGATAAGGCGCTTTCAGTTGCAGTTTTTGCCATCCCTTCAATATCCTGTGCAACAGTTGTAAGTGGTATAGGTGAAATCTGAGAGAAAATAACATCATCAAATCCTGCAATAGCTATATCTTGCGGAACTTTTAGACCCCGCATAGTTAATGAGTTGTATGCAGCAAGAGCCATCATATCATTAACACAGACTAATGCATCATATTCATCTGTTTTTATATATTCCATTGATTCATAAACAGCTTCATAAGTAACATCTGGCAGATTTACAACATCCAGCCTGGTTAAATTCAATTGCTTTGCAGCTGTTAGGGCAGCCTCTGTCCGTTGATCTAAAGCATAAGAACCTTGAGGACCTGTTAATAGCAATGTATTGTTATAACCTCTATTATTTAAATAGTAAATCAAAGTTTTCATGCCGCCAAATAAATCACACATTACACATGAAAAACCGTCAACCAAATAGCGGGAAGTTACAAATATAGTTGGTATTTCAGAATCAATAAGTAAGGATAAATAATCAGGCTGATCATTGGGGATATTAACAGGTGCTAGCAATAAAGCCTCTACCCTGTTATTAATCATCTCTTGGATTATTTTTGCTTCATTTTCCGGATCATTCTCAGATATGGATATAGTTAACCTATAGCCAGTTGATCGAATGGCACGATTCACATGCTTTACAAAGGTAGCATAGTAGTAGTTTTCAATGGATGGCACAACAAGGCCAATCACCCCACTACGCTTAAGCACTAATTGTCTAGCATAGGGATTAGGGGTATAGTTCATGGATTGTGCAATCTTTATTATACGCTGGCGTGTTTGCTCATTAACCAGGGGACTGCCATTTAGTGCCAGAGAAACTGTTGCCTCTGAAACATTCGCAGCTCGAGCAACATCCTTAATACCTACAGCCATATTACTTCACCGTCAATCTAATATTATGTTATTAAATCGTTTTAAACAGCACGTTTATTTTATAATACTCCATAATTAATGTCAATAATGAAGCCAATTACATTACAGAAAGATCAATATCAGGATAATAGTATAAAAATTTAAACAATATTGACAACTTGAGGATAAGATATATATAATCTAAGTATAAATTTAAAACGTTTTAAAAAATATGAGGCGCAACTAATAATTACAGATCTTAGCATTTATTATACTACTACACAATCTACTATAAAACACACCTAAAGAAGCAACTATGCTCAACTAAAACTATTAAACATTCTTACATGTACTTTACAAACTAACCTGTGCAAACTAATGTAATCAAAAGTATTTTAAAGGTTAAAAGCAAAAAACAATTTTAGGGAGGAAAGAGTATGTTTAAACCCAAAATAAGTGTAATACTGGGTAATGTGGGAAGTTGTAGTGACAGGTACTGTACAGGGGGGTATTCTGAGCCCTTAACTGTAGAAGAAATGTTTGAACGTGTTAAATCAATTGAGGGGGTGACAGGGGTTGAGTTAGTTGGTACCTGGCATATAAGCAGTAGTAATAAGAACCAAATAAAAACACTGTTGAAAGAACATGGTCTCCAACTAGTTTCAATAATCCCGGATCACTTTGGTGAGGCAAAATGGAAAAATGGAGCTTTTTCAAATAAGGATGCTGGAATACGCAGGGAAGCAGTTGAGGTTACCAAGGAAATGATGGATATAGCCGAGGAACTGGGATGTTCTCTTATCAGCCTATGGCCAGGCCAGGATGGATATGACTATTATTTTCAGGCTGATTATATAAAGGAACGTACCTGGTTCGAGGAGGGTGTGGCTGAGTGTTGTGAGTATAATCCAGATATTGATATTGCTATTGAGTATAAGGTAAAAGAACCACGTAACAGAAGCTATCCATCCAATGTGTACAGTACTTTGTTAATGGTAAAAGAGATAGATATGGCCAATTGTGGGGTTACCATTGATTATGGACATGGATTAGTTGCTTATGAGAATATAGCCGAGTCTATTGCAGTTCTCAAGAAATATGGAGACAAGTTATTCCATCTTCATATGAATGATAACTATACATTATGGGATGATGACATGATTGTTGGTTCCATTCATACTATACCATACATAGAGATGTTTTATTGGTTAAAAAGGACAGGATATGATAGATGGATATCTACAGATCAGTATCCATATAGAGAAGACGGGCGTGATGCGGTAAATGAGAGTGTGCGTTGGATGGAGACATACATAGATGTTGTCAATAGACTGGATGATAATAAAGTTGAAAAAATAATAAATACAGGAAATGCTTGTGAGGCAAGTGCATTTTTGCGTGAATTATTGTTCAAATAAGTAGGATCAAGTAAAGATGATCTAAAAAACAATGTAATCAATAAGCCATCCTTTGTTATGGTCCTTAATCCAAAAAAATATAAAAAGGATGGCTGTTTTTTAGAAATTATTAATATGGAGGTTTAAGGGTATGGATAAGATAAAAAATGGCAATAAGGGGAAAGGGAATTTAATAATACCTAATAAACTTCTGTGTGAATATGCAGTCCGACCTATAGGTATAGATACTAAAAAACCCAGGTTTTCATGGCAGATTCCAAGGGGTATTTCACAGGATGCCTATAGAATACTTGTATCAACATCGCCACAAAGACTAGATTCAGATATAGGCGATATGTGGGATAGCAAAAGAGTAGAATCCAGCAATTCTATTAATATTGAATATGATGGATTGGTTCTTGAAAGTAGAAAAGGCTATTGGTGGAAAGTTAAGGTTTGGATTGG
>JAAYGY010000094.1 GCA_012735575.1 Clostridiales bacterium | reverse complement strand
TCCTATAACAGAGCAGATTTCACATCTGCAGGAGAAGCAGAAAAGGCTCGCTACTGTCTATGTTGACGGTGCTTTGTCTCATGAGGACTATAAGCGGCAAATCAACGAACTGAAGGAGCAGGAACTTGCAGTTCGTAAGCGATATGAAAATTACTGGCCGGAGATGGAAAACCTCACAAAACTGGAGCAAAATATTGCTGTTGTGAAAGAAGCAATTGAAGAGGAACTGTTTGATGTCCGCTACCAGCCGGATGACAACACCGTCACGGAGAATATGGCTTTTGTAAAGATTCACGATGAAAAACATTTAACGGTCGGATTCCCACAGAGAGTAGTAACCTGGGAAGAACTGCTTGACAGGTTACAAGTCAAGTTGTGGGTGTATCCAGACCGTTTAGAGGTTCGGGGAATTGTCCCGATAGAAGATATAGCGAATCCTAAATTCTGTTAAGCATTTAATACATTTTTGGGTAGATATGGTATAAAAAATAGTGTACAATATATCTGTAATCACGCCTAAGGATAGACATTTCTAAATCTATGCGCTGTATCATCTTTGTAAATAAGTAGGTTCCTGATTTAAATATAAGGGGGAGAATTATGGAAAAATTAAGGATCGGAACACTAGTATCAGGAGGAAATGCTCCAAGTGTCATATCTCAAATTTTACCCTATGGCTTTGAATCTTTTAGTATAACATTTTGGCAAACTACAGGAGATGTGGATTTAAAGGAACTGGCTGAAAAGGTAAATGAACAATTGGAGGGCAAAGACGCCATTATTTCCTGTCTTTCAGTTTTTGGCAATCCTCTCACCGGACATGGGGATAATGCTGATACCTTAGCCAGTTGGGAAAGGCTTATAGACCATGCACATCTATTTGGAACCGATTTGGTAACTGGATTCACAGGCAGAATTGTAGACAGGCCTATAGAGGAATCCATCCCTAAATTTAAGGAAGTATTTGGCGAACTGGCAAAAAGAGCAGCAGACAAGGGTGTTAGATTGGCCTTTGAAAACTGCGATATGGGTGGAGACTGGTACAAGGGAGACTGGAACATTGCCCATAATCCTACTGCATGGGAGATGATGTTTGATGCTCTTCCAGTGGACAACATTGGCCTTGAATGGGAGCCCTGCCATCAGATGGTTAGTTTAATTGATCCCATACCCCAGCTTAGAAAATGGGTAGACATGGTATTTCATGTTCATGGAAAAGATGCAACTATTGCCTGGGATATTGTAAGAGAGTATGGGGTCCATGGTCCTAAAGAATATGTGTGGCACCGTACTCCTGGCTTTGGAGATACCAACTGGGCCGATATTATTACAATTCTAAGGCAGGCAGATTACAAGGGCACCATTGATATCGAGGGATTCCATGATCCCGTCTACAAAGGTGAGCTGGAGATGACCGGTCAGGTTCATGGTCTTAATTATTTAAAATTCTGTCGTGGTGGGGATTTTGTGCCCAATCCGGTCTAATATTTAGTGCTTATTTATTACAATAAGGTTTTAGATAATAGGGTGATATATAGATATTGAATAGATATATAGATACAGCAGAGATATATAGGTGTTGTAAAGGTGTTTAAGTATACCAGGGATATTTAGATATGAGTAAGATATTTAGATATTGGAGAGATAGGCTATGGATAGATTTAAGGTAGCAGTTGCAGGCTGTGGCAATATGGCCAATACCTGGGTTCAATATGCCCTTTCACGGGAGGACACAGAGATTGTAGCCCTCGTGGATATTAAAGAGGAGAATGCCCAGGCCATGGCCAACAAATATAACTTAAAATGCGGGGTTTTTAATAACCTTAAGCAGGCTATTTCAGAATCAGGGGCCAACCTGGTTTTTGACGTGACTATACCGGATGCTCATATGGATACTGTTATTACTGCAATGAAAATGGGCTGTAATGTAATGGGGGAAAAGCCCATGGCCTCATCCATGGAAGAGGCAAGGGAAATGCTAAGGTGGGCTGACAAACTGGGCAAGTCCTATGCAGTAATGCAAAACAGGAGATATCTTAAAAATATTAGAGCTTTTCGTGATATTATTGAATCCGGTGTTATAGGCCGGCCAGGCTTTATATGCGCTGATTTTTTCATAGGACCTCATTTCGGTGGCTTTAGGGAGGCTATGGATAGTCCTCTCATATTAGATATGGCCATACATACCTTTGACCAGGCCAGGTTTATTACTGGAGCAGATGCCGTATCCGTATATTGCCATGAATTTAACCCGCCAGGATCCTGGTATAGAGGGAATGCATCTGCTGTTTGCATATTTGGGATGTCAGATGGATCTGTATTTTGCTATAGGGGTTCCTGGTGTGCGGAGGGTGCTCCTACCTCCTGGGAGTCAACTTGGAGGGTTAACGGGAGCAAAGGCACTGGCCTATGGGATGGTATAAATACTCCTTACGCTGAAGTAGTGGATGAGGAAAAAGAGACAGGCTTTATAAATCCATATAAAAGAGTGGATGCCTCTTTAACCTGGCAGGGACGGGAAGGCCATGAAGGCTGTCTGGATGAAATGTTTAATGCACTGATACAGGGCAGAAAGGCCGAGACCGACTGTAGGGATAATATAAATAGTATGGCCATGGTATTTGGTGCTTTGGAAAGCGCAAAGACTGGTAGAAAGGTAATTTTATAATATCAAAAATATAAATAAAAGAGGTGGTATTATGAAGAAGGATACATTGAATGTTGGTCTGGTGGGATACAAGTTTATGGGTAAAGCACACAGCAATGCATTCAAAAAGGTGGGTATGTTCTTCGACCCCAGTGTTAAGATTGGGATGAAGGCCATCTGTGGGAGGGATGAGGCCTGGGTTAAGGAGGCCGCTGAAAAATACGGATGGGAAGACTATGAAACCTCTTGGGAAGACCTGATCAAAAGGGATGATATTGATATTATAGACATTACCGCTCCAAGTAACTTTCATAAAGAAATAGCTATAGCAGCTGCCAAGGCTGGAAAGCATGTATTCTGTGAAAAACCTCTGGCCTTAAATCTAAAAGATGCCAGAGAGATGCTTGCTGCTGTAAAGGAGGCTAATGTAAAACACCAGATTGGTTTTAACTACCGTTTTGCACCAGCTATTCAATTGGCTAAAAAATTAATTGATGAGGGTAAGCTAGGCACTATCTATCATTTCAGGGGCCTATACCTTCAGGATTTTATAGTGGATCCCAATTTCCCCTTAGTATGGAGACTGGATAAAAAGGTAGCAGGGTCAGGATCCCATGGAGATTTGGGTGCTCATCTCATAGATCTGGCTCGTTTCCTGGTGGGAGAATTTGATGAAGTAATAGGTATGAGCGAAACCTTTATAAAGAAACGTCCCTTAGTTGAAAAGATGACCGGACTTAGTGCCCAAGCACAAGAAGGTGCACAAATGGGTGAAGTAACTGTTGATGATGCCACCTTATTCCTGACAAGGTTTAAAAATGGTGCTTTAGGTTCCTTTGAGGCTACCCGATTTGCTACTGGCCATAAGAACGGTATGTCCTTTGAAATAAATGGAAGCAAGGGTAGTATTAAGTTCGAGTTTGAGCGGATGAACGAGCTTCAATATTATTCAGCAGAAGATGAAGAAGGACTACATGGCTTTAGACTTATCCAGGCAACGGAGGATGTCCATCCATATGCCGATGCATGGTGGCCGGTAGGACATGTCATTGGATATGAGCATACCTTTGTTCATGAGATGTACGAATTTATAGAGGCTATCGCCAAGGATAAACCCACCAGCCCTGATTTCCACGACGGTGTAAAATGCTCTCAGATCCTGGAAGCTGTAGAAGTATCTATAGAAAACAGGCAGTGGGTCAAGGTAGACAGCCTATAATCTAAATAGCTGATAATTTCTAGAAAGAAACCAGGTAGAGTATGTCTTTACCTGGTTTCTTACATATTTCTTATATATTATCTTATATATTATCAATAATCCCTCATACGTTTCCAAACATCAAGGATTAGTTTGTATCTTTCAACGGGTAGGCCTTTAAAGGGCACATTGCTGGTGCAAAAGATATATCCACCACCTGGTTTTCCATGGGTTAGGCAGTATTTCGCACTCTCTATCACTTCTTCTTCAGTACCGGTCTGCATAAGGGCACAGTTAACGTTTCCGGCTAAACAAACCTTATCACCTACCAGCTCCTTAATCACTTTAATATCTATACCGGCCATGGGATCCAGTGAGTGGAGAGCATGGGGTTCACATGCTACCAGCTGGTCTAAAACGGGCATAATATTTCCATCGGTGTGCTTGATAGTATAGGCCCCGGCCTGGCGTGTTTCTTTTATTATCTTATATAGATAAGGCTGGACAAATTCTTCAAACATCTTGGGTGAGAGAAAAGGCCCGGCATTAAAACAATAATCAGAGCATAATATGAATGAATCAATGCCTGCATCTATTAGCTCCTTATTACGCTCAATAGCCTGATTAGCCATATTCTCTGCAGTTTCATGGGCCTCGTCTGGATGGTCTGCTAGCCAATAGCAGAATTTTTCCATCTCATCTCCATTGGGGATAGAGAAGGTACCATCACCATGAGCGGTAAGCATGTATTCATCACCGGTTAACTTACGAATATGCATTGCAGTTTCCTTAAGCCCTTGCATATCTAGATATTGTACAGGGATTATGGAATATTCTAGCTGGCCGTATACATGGAGCATGTATTCTGCATTTTCTTTAATTAAAAATTCCCGCTCTTTAGGGGATTTGTTTTTTAAATCTTCATTACGCAGAAATGGCTTGCCAAACATCAAGTCCTCTAACTGAAATTCCAGTTCAAAGGTTGGCACTTTATCAGGAATCTGTAAATTAAGTGCGGCTTCTGCCCGTTGTTTGTGGGTCATCAGGTTTTCCCCCTCATTATTCAAAATTATAATAGTTAAAACATAGCATAGACCTAAAAAATAATGTATGGTATTATTATATTTAATATGTATATAAAATTCAAATAATGAGGAGAGCAAATATATCTATGGGAATGGATTTTAATGGAATGATAAATAAAGCCTTGGAATTAGAAGCTACAAGAGCAGGAATTGTACCTACTGATAAAGTTAAGTTTTCCTTGGAACTTCGCCAGATGTGTGCTCAAAACTATTGCGGTTGCTACGGAAAGAACTGGATGTGCCCTCCTGGAGTAGGTCCTTTTGAAGAACTACAAAAAAAGGTTATGGAGTTTAAACAGGGTTTGGTAATTCAAACAGTCCACCAGCTGGAGGATTCCTTTGATACAGAAGGTATGGAACAAGCAAAATCCAATCATAATGATACCTTTATGTCTGTATTGTCCATGATAAAAGAAGAGTATAGCCCTCAAAAGTTACTGCCATTAAATGTAGGAGCATGTGAAATATGCTCTAAGTGCGCCTATATTGAGGGTAAGGAATGTTATTTTCCAGACAGAGCTATTGCCTCATTAGAATCCTATGGTATAAATGTAATGGCTCTGGTTTCCCAGTGCGGTTTTCCTTATAACAATGGTGCCAATACAGTATCCTATGTAGGATATATTTTGTTTGATTAGTAATCTGATGATAAGCCTCTCCGTTCAGAAACTGGAAAGGCTTTTTTATAATAATATGAAAAGAGGTGCTAAAATGGCATTTGAGGTAACATGGATTGGTCAGGGAGGATATCTTTTCAATCTTGGAGATAAGGTATTATGCGTAGATCCCTACCTGTCTGATTCCATGAACAATGATGGTAAATTCAGCAGGCTCCTGCCTATTCCTATTGAGCCTCAGGAGCTTAAGGCAGATATGATCATATGTACTCATGATCATATAGATCATTTGGATGAGGCTACCATCTTAAAAACTAATATCAAAGATATTGTGTACGGTGGACCCGATAGTTGCCTGCAGCACTACAGGGAGATAGGTATACCCGAGGAGAATATTGTGGCTATAAACAGGGGTGATACATATGAATTGGGACAGGCCAAAATCCATGGAGTGCATGCGGAGCATATCCAGGACAGTATCGGAGTAATTGTAGAATACAAAGATGTCCGGGTGTATTTGGCAGGAGACAGCCTTTACCATGAAAAACTTTTAGAGGCTAAGAAACTGCGTCCCAATATCCTTATATGTTGTATCAACGGTAGACTGGGCAACATGAACTATAAAGAAGCGGCACAGCTAGCCATGGACTTAGAGGTGGAAATAGCTATCCCCAGCCACTATGGTATGGTTGCTGAAAATACTGAAGACCCCAGTAAATTTTTCCGTTGTCTCAAGGGTACATCTATCATAGGAATGGAGCTAGAACACGGCGTAAAGGTTAGAATTCCATAAACAGATAGAAATTTATACCTCAATAACTCTTTGACCTGGTTTAGGTTCAAAGAGTTTTTCTTTAATTTAATGTTTCAACACAAATTCAATGAAAGTAACGCTGATATTAACGTAAGGCTATTGAAATAATGGCTGTTGATAAGTGATGAAGTGAACGTTCAATAGTCATTATATAAGGATGGATAAATATAATAGTTGAATTTAAGAATTTTGTAAGAAACTAGACAATGTTTTTGTAAGATAATTAATTTATCATAGTCCTAGGGCAGATGGTTTATTTTATCTTTTCTGTGTTATAATCACAATATCTTTTATGAAAAAAGGTGGGGTAAGAGTGGATATGCCATGTATATTAGTTGTTGATGATGATAGGGAGATTGTAAGGGCTATAAGCATTAACTTACAAAAGGAAGGCTACAGGGTTATAGAGGCCTATGATGGAATGCAGGCACTTGAGGCTATAAGTAGTCAGGATATTCATTTAATTCTCCTGGATATAATGATGCCTAAACTCGATGGTCTATCAGCCACCATGAAAATCCGTCAGGACAAAAATATACCCATAATTATTTTGTCAGCAAAATCTGAGGATACTGATAAAATTTTAGGTCTGTCTATGGGCGCTGATGACTATGTGACCAAACCTTTTAACTCCATGGAGTTAATGGCAAGGGTAAAATCCCAGCTTCGAAGATATATGACCCTAGGAGATGTCAATATGAAAGAAAAAAACAATAAAGTTATAAAAACCGGAAGACTGACCTTTGATACCGAAACCCGAACTTTAACAGCAGACGGGAGTCCTGTCAGGCTAACGGCCACCGAGACCAAGATTGTAGAGCTCCTTATAAAAAATATGGGTCGCACCTTTCCTGCAGAGGAGATCTACGAGAGGGTCTGGGGAGAGGCAGCTTATAGTGTGGAAAACACAGTAATGGTGCATATTCGCAGGATCCGCGAAAAGATAGAGATAAACCCTAGAGAGCCCGAATATTTAAAGGTGGTGTGGGGAATTGGATACAAAATTGAAAAGATCTAATGCTTTTAAGTTATGGCTTTGTTTCTTTATAGGAATTAATATTCTAGGTTTATTTATAATAGGTGGACTAACTGTAATAGATGATTTTGACATAGCAATGTTAGGTGGGGATCTTAAGGAAACCCAAAGTTTTAAACATAATTTAGCAGCAAAGTTTGACACCTTAGCCAGGCATATAACCCATAATTTAATTCCTAAGGACATGGATGAAAATAATCAATACGTTCATTTGGCAGAAATAAAGGATGAAGGGGAAAATCTAATATACTATGCCAAAAATCCCAAAACACAGACAGTCTTGACCAACATGGAGACAGACTCAATCATAGATTCAAAAGATTATATATCTTTGCCAGAGGGGTATGATTATTATATTTACTATGATGGTGAAAGGTTTATAGGACAAAAGGATGGCAAGCCTTTAGATATCTATAAAGATAGGGGATATAGATATACCTTGTTAAGGTTATATTTAGAAAAGCCTGACAGCTATCTGCAGCAAGGATCAGAGGAAGTAAATCAATATAGGGGATTCTATGATATCCCAGGCTGTCAAATCCTTTTAGCAGTGAAGAAGGATATAGTTGAAAATCCCTATGGCTATAGTTCCCTTTATAGCATACAAAGGAAGATGAACTATGTTAAAGGAGTAATGGTTGGTGCCCTTATAGTATTTGCCCTTGGAGTAGGACTTTTAGTATTGTCTATAATAAAGCGCAAGTATATAAAGGAGTTTGAAAAACTACTGGGTAAACTCTTAGGCAAGGTATTTTTAGAGTTTAAAATTCCAGTTCTTATTATTGCCTTTTTAATGTTTTGGATATTGGCTCAAAATTTTTACTCCATGTCCTTGCGCTATACAATTTTATTAGCTATGGCTCTTTGGTGGTTCTTATATGCAGTTTGGATAGATCTGAGCACTAATGGAATTAATATTTTTTATAAAAATTTTATTAATGCACTGATCCAATGGTACAAAGGGTTTGAGAGGAAATATCCCTTTCAAAAGGCTTTGCTGGTAAGGCTTTATACTCTGGTGGGGTTGGAATTATTGCTAATATTTTTAACAGTGCTTTTTCTAATGATGGCGCACGAAATAAGTATTCTATTTGCTCTTGTCTTTATCGCTTTGGGTTTTTATATTTTCTATAGATATGCACGCCGTTATGCTAATACTATAGATGATATGGGCAAAATCATTGATCAAACCCACCTCATTAAACGGGGGGATACCAGTACAAAACTTCAATTAAATCCTCATGCTGATCTGTTTGGGTTGGCAGAAAACCTAAATACAATCCAGGATGGCATTGCCGAGGCTGTAAGCAGAAGTGTAAAAAGTGAGCGCATGAAGGTAGAGCTTATTACCAATGTATCCCATGACTTAAAGACTCCCCTGACATCTATTATTAGCTATGTGGATCTACTGTCAAAGGAAGAGGGCCTGTCAGAACATGTAAAGGACTATATAAGGATATTGGCACTAAAATCAGAGAGATTGAAAATCCTCATACAAGACTTATTCGATTTATCCAAGGCTGTAAGCGGGGAAATGGAGTTTGAGAAAAAACCTCTTGATCTGGGAAAGCTAATAGAGCAGACCCTGGCAGATCTGGATGATCGTATATCAGAGTCCAGGCTTATATTTAAGGTCAATATCCCAGAGGGTCCGGTACCTATTATAAGTGATGGCAATAAACTATATCGAGTCTTTTTAAATCTCTTTAACAATGCTCTTAAGTATTCTTTAGCAGGCACCAGGGTTTATGTTGACCTGGAAACTACTGATAAAAAAGCCATTGTTTCTATAAAAAACATTGCTAATTATGAAATGAATTTTAGCGAAGAAGAGATAATGGAACGCTTTGTACGAGGTGATAAGGCCCGGTCCAGTGAAGGGTCGGGGCTGGGGCTTGCTATAGCCCAAAACTTTACCCAAGCCTGCGGTGGGGATTTTGAAATAAAAATAGACGGGGATTTATTTAAGGTCATGCTTTCCTTCGATAGGAACTGATTCTAGCAGTCAGTTCCTTTTTTATCCCTTTTTATTGCTAATGCCCTTTATATAACTTACAGCATAAAGATATTTTTAGTAAAACATATAATAATTTAACCTATTGTGCTAGATTATCTTGCACAATGCAATGGTATATTATACCAATAAAATAAGGTAGACCACCCCTATATGTAAT
>JAAYGY010000093.1 GCA_012735575.1 Clostridiales bacterium | reverse complement strand
TAATATTATACTGAGCCATGGTTCATCCTCCTCGGTTTGGTATTTGTGTCGTAACTATATTCTAACCGAGGTTGAGCCTTGGCTCAAATTATTTTTCTTTTTACACCATTATACGGACTTAATCTGTGGCTCACTTAGCAATTTAGTAAAATATTGGACTTAAGATATGTATTGGTATTATAATATATATGTTTAATATAATATATGCTCATACAGTAGTTTGCCTTCCTATAAAAAGAAAGGGGAGTAAAAATGTATAAATCATTTCCAACACCCGCTGTAGTGATAGACCTGGATCAAGTAGATAGAAACATTATAAACATGGTTGAGAGTAATAAAAAACATGGTATTAACCACAGACCCCATATAAAGACCCATAAGAGTGTTTATATTGCAAAAAGACAACTGGAATTAGGAGCAAAGGGAATTACATGCGCAAAACTGGGAGAGGTAGAAGTGATGATAGATGGAGGTATATCAGATATCCTCATCGCCTACCCCCTAATAGGGCAGGATAAGCTAGAAAGATTGGGCAGATTAATAGATAGAGCTAATATAATAACTATAGTAAACAGCGAAAAGGGTGCCCAAGCCCTTTCGCAACTAGGCCAATCAAAGGGTATAAAAATTTCTGTACTCATAGAGGTTGACGGAGGAATGAACAGGGGCGGACATAAGCCTATGGAACCAACTTTAAGATTTGCTCAGAAAATAAGGGATTTAAAAGGCATAGATATTATTGGTTTAATGTACTATAGTGGTATTATATATAATGAAGATACTAAAGAGGGATTTGAAAGCAGGGCAAGACTGGAGCGGGATGAAGTTATTAATACAGCAAAACTGTTAGAGAAACATGGCTTTAATATGTCTATTTTAAGTGCCGGAAGTTCTTATTCATCGAAAATGCCTCATCTGTTAGAAGGAGTTACAGAGGTAAGGGCAGGGAATTATGTATTCAATGATTGCGGTCAGTTAGTAACTGGCTTTGCTACAGAAGATGAATGTGCACTAAGGGTTATATCTACCGTGGTAAGCGTGGTAGACAACCATCATGCAATAATAGATGCTGGAAGCAAGACCCTTACATCAGATACATGTCCTCACAGAAAAGGATATGGCTATGTGGTAGGAAGGCCAGATATCTATATTACCCACCTAAATGAGGAGCATGGATTTATGGAATGTGAAACACAGCTGGACCTTGAGGTAGGAGATAAGATTGCCATCATTCCTAACCATGCCTGTGTTGTGCCCAACCTGGTAGATGAGGCATATGGTGTTCGAAAGGGCCAATTAGAAAAAATGATAAAAATCGATGCAAGAGGAAAAAACCAATAAATTATAAGGAGGATTATATATGTCAAAAACAAATGTATATGATAATTTAAAGAAACTAAATATTGAGCTGCCACCTCCTCCGGCCAAGGGCGGTGTCTATGAACCGGTAAAGTTATTTGGGTCAAATCTTGCCTATATATCGGGATGTGTTCCCAATATAGAAGGTTTGCCATCTATAAAGGGTAAGGTGGGCAAAGATGTTTCTTTAGAAGAAGCACAAGAGGCGGCTAGGAGATGTATGCTAAATATTTTGGCAGTTTTAGACAGAGATTTGGGAGATTTAAATCGTGTTAAAGATTTTGTAAAAATGCTAGCTTTTGTTGCCAGCGACAATGATTTTTATAGCCAGCCTCAGGTAGCAAATGCAGCATCACAACTTATAGTTGATGTATTTGGGGAGGACAAGTGTCCTGCAAGGTCAGCTATTGGTGTTAATGTACTTCCAGGAGATGTTCCTGTTGAAATCGAACTACTTATAGAAATAGAGTAGATTACAGGAATGGAGTAGAATAAAAGATATCTGGAGCGTAGATTCAATGTTAGACATTGTTATAAAGGATGGAAAAATAGTAAATGGTACAGGGAATCCGTGGTATTATGGCGATGTAGGAATTAAGGACGGACTAATTGTGTCCATTGGTAAAATAGAAGTACAGCCAAAAGAGGTACTTGATGCATCGGGCAAAATAGTTACTCCGGGATTTATAGATGTGCACAGCCATTCTGATTTAAAAATCCTACAGGATCCCTTGGGAGAGATAAAATTACAGCAGGGAGTCACTACTGAAATATTTGGCAACTGTGGTTTCTCGCCTGCACCGCTGAACAACTCTACCGCAGAACTCTTAAAAAGCTACAGTCAGCCTGTGATGGGTGAGCTAAATAGGCCATGGTCCTGGAATTCGTTTAAAGAATATATGGATGTCCTCTCTCAAGGGACATACTCCCATAATATTGGAACCTACGTTGGAAATGGGGCTCTTCGAATTGCGATAAAAGGTTTTGATAGCAGTCCCCTAACAAAAAAGGAATTAAATGATGTAAAGGCTCTACTGGCTGATGCTATGGAGGCTGGTGCCCTGGGACTTTCCCTGGGGCTTATGTATGCACCGGAAAATTATTATTCAATCCAGGAGTTGGTAGATATATGCAGCATTTTGTCACAATATAACGGTCTGCTTGTGGCTCATATTCGCGGAGAGGGAAATAGCCTAATTTCTTCAATAGAAGAGGTAATATACATCGCCCAGGAAAACGGGATACCCCTTCATATAAGTCATTTTAAAGCTGCTGGCAGAAACAATTGGGACCATAAAGTTGATAAAGCCATGGACCTGATAGAGTCAGCAAGAGCAAGGGGAGTGGATGTGACCTGCGATGTATATCCCTATAATGCAGGCTCCACAAGCTTATGGACCCTGCTGCCCCCATGGGTTTTAGAAGGAGGGGTTGAATCTGGCCTGGATCATATAAAAAACCCAAGGACAAGGCAAGCCATTTATGATGAACTAAGCAGCCAAGCTACTTCATGGGACAATCTGATCTACTCAACAGGTTGGGGAAATGTGGTTATTTCATCTGTGGCAAGTAGACAAAATCAAAAGCTTGTAGGGAAAAATGTTGATCAAATATCTCAGGAACGAGGTCGACATCCAATAGACTGTGTTTTTGATCTATTGTTAGAGGAAAAGGGAAAAATATCCATTGTTTTCTTTCATACATCAGAGGAAGATGTAAAAAAGATATTGGTATGGGACAAATCCCTTGTTGTATCTGATTCTTTATTTTCAGCTGGAGGGGTTCCCCATCCTAGGTTATATGGGACCTTTCCAAGACTGTTTGCTAAATATGTAAGGCATGAAAAACTTATTACACTAGAGGAAGCGGTGCGGAAGGTTACCTCCTTTCCCGCCCAAAGACTAAACTTAAATAAAATAGGGGTTTTAGATATTGGATATATAGCCGATATTGTTGTTTTTGATATGGAAGAAATTGAAGACAGGGCAACCTATCTTAATCCAAGACAATATCCAAAAGGCATTAACTGGGTAATTGTTAACGGCAGGAAAGTTATGGAAGAGGGCAGACATTTAGGAGTAAAAAGTGGCAGAGTTTTAAAAAGAGCCATGTAGCATGCTCTTTTTCTGGTTAATGACTTTTTTATGAAAATGGCTTATAATATATTTTGGAAAATGGTGTATTTTGAAAGGGGAAATTATTTTGAGTAAGAGCAAGAAAGCACTTATGTATTTTATACCCTACTACAGGCCTCATTTAAAGCTTTTTATCATTGATTTGGCATGTGCCTTTATTATCTCGGGAATAGATCTCTTCTTCCCTACTCTTACCAGACAGGTACTGCAGAAGATTATTCCCAGTAGAGAAATTGGCACATTTTGGCTATTTATTGGGTTAATGGTCTTTTTGTATATAATTAGGACGGCGTTGCAGTATGTAGTAAACTACTGGGGACATATACTTGGGGTTAGGATTGAATATGATATGCGAAGGGATCTATTTTCCCATCTTCAGACCCTATCTTTTAGATTTTTTGATAAAACCCGAACTGGGCATATAATGTCTAGAATAGTTAACGATCTGGCTGAAATTGCAGAATTTGCCCATCATGGTCCGGAGGATTTATTCCTGTCCCTGGTTATGCTAATAGGATCCTTCTTTATGTTAATTAGGATAGAATGGAGGCTTACCCTCCTAATATATGCCTTTATTCCCTTTATGGTATGGTATGGAATCAACAGACGGAAAGAAATGAATAAGGCCTTTAGGGATATGAGGGTAAAGCTGGCAGATATCAATGCTCAGCTGGAAAGCAGCATATCCGGGGTTCGAGTGTCAAAGTCCTTTGCTAATGAGGAACATGAGATACAGAAATTTAATAGAGGAAACCAGAGATTCCGTAGATCTAAGTATGGAGCATACAAGCACATGGCCTTGTTCCACACTGGTATAGAGTTTATGTCAGCCATGCTTAACGTAATAGTTATAACTGTAGGTGGTTATATGATTTTTAAGGATGTTATAGATATAGCCGACTTTTTGGCATTTATCATGTATATAAACCTGTTTATGCAACCCATACGTCAGCTGTCTAACTTTGTTCAGCAATTTGAATCTGGTATGACTGGTGTGGAGAGATTTGTAGAAATTATGGAGGAAAAGCCGGATATAACTGATGCTCCCGATGCTAAGGTATTGGTAAATGTAAAGGGAGATATTGAGTTTCATAATGTAAGCTTTTCATATGATAATAATGAACGAGTGCTAAAGAATATAAACATCAAAATAGATGCAGGAAAAACTGTTGCCATAGTAGGACCTTCAGGTGGAGGTAAGACCACCTTATGCCATCTAATTCCCCGATTTTATGAGGTGGACGAGGGCTATATATCCATCGATGGCGGTGATATAAGGGAATATACCTTAAAGTCCTTAAGAGAAAATATAGGTATAGTGCAACAGGATGTATTTTTGTTTGCGGGTACTATTGGAGATAATATCCTATATGGTAATATAGAGGCAAGTTACGAAGAAATGGTTGAGGCAGCCAAGAAGGCCAATATACATGACTTTATTATGACCTTGCCCGAAGGTTATGACACTTATGTTGGTGAAAGGGGCGTAAGGCTGTCAGGAGGGCAAAAGCAGCGCATTTCTATTGCCAGAGTATTTTTAAAGAATCCTCCCATTCTTATATTAGATGAGGCTACTTCTGCTCTTGATAATGAAACGGAGATCAAGATCCAGCAGGCACTGGACAGTCTGTCCATAGGAAGGACTACATTAGTTATAGCACACAGACTATCCACCATAAAGAATGCGGATGAGATACTGGTGCTTACGGAGAACGGTATAGAGGAAAGAGGATCTCATGAATCACTACTAGAAAAAGACGGAATTTATGCCAACTTATATAGATCTCAGTTCAGAAATCTAGAGCCTGAAGAAATATTTGAGCCGGATATGGCTGGATAATTTATGTGAGGGAAGAAAATGAGAAAGACTTCTAGAAAAAAAGGCTGTGGTGTTTTAAGTGTTTTTATAATGCTTATAGTAATGTTTGTGGGGTGTAGTGTACTGAAAAGCAGCTTGTTTTCATCAAGCACTACCCCGGTTGTTGAAGGTCAAATTGACACTTCCAGATATGTTAAGCTGTCCATGTTTTTGGCAGGCCCTTCATCTGAAGAAGCTATAATGGATTATAAAGACACAGTAGCGCAGCTTAACGCCAAACTAAAAGACAGTATTAATGCCAATGTAGAGATAACTTTTGTTGCTTTCGATGAGCTGGATAGAGAGTACCCTTTAATTTTTAATTCCAAGGAAATCTATGATGTAGTATATACCAGCTCTAAGGCAACTCCAGGCTATTTTACAATGGTAGAGCAGGAATCCCTGCAAGAATTGGATGACCTATTACCTGTATATGCCAGCAATGTTTGGGAGATGATAAAACCTTCTATATGGGAGGATGCAAGATATAAGGGTAAAATATATGGCATTCCCCTATGCCAGGAAAAATACAGAGCCAATGGCTATATCTACAGAGGAGATCTGCTGGAAAAATATGAGATAGAGCCTTTAATATCTTTAGAAGGCATGGAAGAATTTATGGACACCCTATTAGAAGAGGAAGTGGGAATGACACCCATTGGGATGACCGAGGATAGTGCCATGAGCCTTTACGATATGCTGGTTGATCTTAATCCTGACTGGATCCCAGCTCCTGGTATTCCTCACTCCAGTTTGTACCTGGTTTCAAAATCCAGGGACAATATTTCCAGCATTTTGTGTCCCGTCTTCAGTACGGAGTTTATGGAGTTTGCCAAGGAGATGAAGGATTGGGCCGAAAAGGGATACTGGCGGGAGGAAGTTTTAACAGAAGATAGGATAGCTGGTTTGGATTCAGGCAAGGATGCTTCCATGTTCGTAAATCTATGTGATTTGTCCAATGGCTTTTCTGAAGGGAAATATAAATTTTTCTGTTTCGGTGAAGGAAATCACAAGGTTATAAAAGAGAGTGCAGCAACGGATCTTTTAAGCATTAGTGCAGATTCCCGTAATGGAGAACGAGCATTGATGATGTTGGAGTTTATTATGGAAAATGAAGAGTTTAAGGAGTTTTTGACCTATGGAATTCAGGGACAGATCTTTAAAGGCGTTAAAGAGAAAGATATGTTAGACTATTACGAGAACATATCTATAAAAGATCCTTATGGTAAATTTACCTTTGATGCCAGCCCTGTGGAGCAGGAGATCCAAAATGTAGTCAGAGTCAATTCCCAATATGGCATACCTATTTTGTTGGGTAAGGCGGGGGATCCTGAAACAGCAGTCAAAAAGTATAGAGAGGAATTAAAGGCTGCAGGTATTCAGAAAGTCATAGATACTGTACAAGAGCAGCTTAAAGATTTTACTCTTTCGTATTGACATAACTTGTAATGAGTATTATTATAAATATGATATAATAGATATATGATGATAATGAAGGATAAAAGGGAGTAATCCGTCGCTTTATGCGATTGTCTCGGTCGTCAATACGGTGACAAAAACCCGGTCGGGACTTCAAATGTTTATTTGAGGATAAGACTTTTGTCTAGTCTTTTTGACTGGGCAAAAGTCTTTTTTATATAAATAAAACAAGAAAAAAATGGAGGAATAAAATTGGACAAACTATTAGAAGGTCTGCAAAGCCTCACATGGCAGCAAGGGGTAATGATTTTAGTAGGATTGGTTCTAATTTACCTGGCAATTAAGAAAGAATATGAGCCAATGCTTCTATTGCCAATAGGATTTGGTGCTATTCTAACCAACATACCCCTATCTTCAGCTGTAGGTGAAGGAGGCTTCCTTACAATACTCTATAATGCAGGGATAAGAACCGAATTATTTCCTATTCTAATATTTATTGCTGTATGAGCAATGATAGACTTTAGCCCACTACTAAAACAACCTATAATGCTGTTCTTTGGTGCTGCAGCACAACTGGGGATTTTTATGGCTATGTTGTTGGCAGCTTCTACCGGGGTATTCAGCTTAAAGGAGGCAGCATCCATTGGAATAATTGGTGCTGCTGATGGGCCAACATCCATATATGTAGCTAATCTCTTCGCACCTGATTTATTAGGACCTATTTCAGTAGCAGCATATTCTTATATGGCACTAGTTCCCATAATCCAACCACCGGTTATACGTGCTCTCACCAGCAAAAAAGAGCGTCAGATTCGCATGGAGGCTGACTACGATGCAAAGGTGTCCAAGAAGGTTTTAATACTCTTTCCAATAGTTGTAACCCTGGTAGCCGGTATTATCGCACCTATCAGCGTTGGTTTAGTTGGTGCTCTTATGTTTGGTAATTTAATAAGGGAATCTGGTGTAATGGACAGACTGTCTAAATCGGCACAGAACGAGCTGGCCAATTTGACAACCCTATTGCTAGGTATCACAATAGGTTCTACCATGGTAGCAGAAAAGTTTTTAGCGCCTACCACCTTATTGATACTAGGCATTGGTCTTTTAGCTTTTGTATTTGATACAGCAGGAGGAGTACTCTTTGCCAAGTTCATCAATCTATTCCTAAAGAAAAAGATAAATCCTATGATTGGAGCAGCAGGTATATCTGCCTTTCCTATGTCTGCCAGGGTAGTTCAAAAAATAGCCTTGGAAGAAGATCCCACAAACTTTATCTTAATGCAGGCTATTGGCGCTAATGTGGCTGGACAGATTGGATCTATTATTGCTGGTGGTATCTTGCTGGCTTTGGTAGGATAAGGAGGTATATTATGAATCAAGTAACACTGGAAGCTCTAAGGGTATTGGGAGTAGGTATGGGAACAGTATTTTCGGTATTAGTAATATTTTATCTAATTGTAAAAGGACTTCAGATAATCTTCCCCCCGGAATCACAGGATGAAGCATAGAATTATATAAAACTTGTTAAAAACTGCATTATATAGGCTTCTATATAGGCTTCTATGGATAGGCATAGAGGCCTATATTTTATTTGCAGTCTATATTTTATATGGTAAAGATTGCATATTTACATAGGCATATGGTAAACTTAGGTTAACAGAGGTAAAAGAAGGAGATATTTATGAGAGTTAAAAACAAATCATTAGTTTGGTATTTAAACCAAATATTCTTTTTTCTAGCCACTGGACTTAGCCTGTACTTGTTTATAGACTTTTTGATTTTACGTAGAAGTCTCCCTTCGGGAGTATGCCCGGTAGAAAAAAACAGGACTCTTTTATATTCAGCATTAGTTTTTGCTTTTATATCACTTATTCTATCAGTTATAGAAAGCGTATATAAAAAAAGCAATCAAAGGAATTAACTGAAGGGATGAGGTTATATGGATGAAAATACACAATGTAAAATGGAGGGCATGATCCCCTTTGAGAGGAAATCATTTAGACAAGTTATAAACCAATCATGGGATAGATGTGCAGGTTATGGTTTAACAAATGAGGACAGGCCAAGAGCGCCACAAGTTTTATTAGACCAGATGGAAAGGATTTTCGAAAAACACGAACAAACCTTAAAGATAGCTCACTCCTATATGAAGTCTCTTTCTGCCATGACTATTAAAAAAGGAGGCATTTTAGGTCTTAGTAACAGTGAAGGTGTTATTTTGCATATAGAGGGTGATTCACCTGCGCTGAGGAAACTAGGATATGAAAGGGGATATATTCATTTAGAAAAATATATGGGTACAAACGCTATTGGTACATGTCTTCATACAGGAAAGCCTATCATTGTCTGGGAAGAAGATCATTTTTTACAGGCTTTACGGGAGTGGGTAGGATTTGCTACCCCAATATATACAGGTGAAAACCACCTTGATTCTGTACTTTTTGCCATGGTGCCTGTAGAAAAAGCTTCCAGGGCTTCTATGGCCATTATATCAGTAGGTGCAAATAGTATTGAGAGGCAATTACAGCTATTAAAAGACAAGGAAAATCTGTTGAATATACAGGAAATGATGCAGCAGACACAAGCCAGTATTATCGAAGCTTCATCTATAATATCCCATGAGGTTAAGAATTCTCTTACCAATATTAGTGCTTACATACAGTTATTACAGCTGGACAAATCCATTAATCACTTTAGGGGTGAAAGAATTTTAAGGGAAATTAGTCGGGTAAATAGGTTGTTGGATGACTTCAAGCTATTATCCAGACACCATCACGAAAGTATAATGACCCAATCCTTAAATGAATCATTGCAATCTGTTTTAGATATAATGAAACCTAAGGCGGAGCTGGGCAATGTTGAAATTATATATCGACCCTACAAGGAAAATGTTAGTATAAAAGCAGACAGAAGTGGCCTTCATCACGTTTTTGCAAACTTGATAGATAATGCCATCCAGGCTATGGAAAATGGAGGCATCCTTACAATAGAATGCGATATAGAACCAGAGACTAATGAGGTTGCTATAAAATTTAAGGATACTGGACCGGGTATACCTGCAGACCAAATTGATCAAATATTTAAAATTTTCCACACAACCAAGAAAAATGGAAGTGGTCTTGGTTTGCACATTTGCCAGACTATTATCAAGTTTTATGGCGGGAAGATTGAGGTGGACAGTGTTCCGGGACAAGGAGCCACATTCATTGTCAAACTTCCTATGGTCAAATAGTTAAGCAAATCGATTCTATTTACACGCCTCTTTGAATATACATTATACTATTTAAATATAATTCAACCTACTATACCTATACCGGTGAGTTTAGTACTTAGTGGTATTATGTCTGTTTTAATTAATCAGAATAATATAATTCTTTTGAAAGAGGCGGTTGTATGAGAATCATATTCTCTAAAAGAAAATACCTTGTAAGTAGTATTATAGCTGTTGTACTCTTCATATTAATTTTTGGATCATATAACCTGTTACAAAACAACAGAGATGCTATTGAAAAGCAAGATAGGTATTTAACCTGGTATGGGATAGACGTGGTCTTTAGCCCTCAGGAGGGGACCTTGCATTGTAAACAGAGGGTTTATTATACAAACACAGAGGAGAACCCCATTACCAACCTCTACTTTCACATTTATCCTAACGCTTTTAAGTATGAGGATAAAACTGTATTTCCTCCTGAGGAAATGAGCAGAGCTTATCCAGACGGTTTTTGGCCTGGATTTATTGAGTTTCATAATATAGAGTTAAATGAAAAACCTACAACATACACAATTCAGGGATATAGCGATGATATATTGACCATTGTCTTAGATGAGGCACTGGAGCCTGGCCAGAGAGCAGATGTTTGGATGGAATACTCGGTAAAACTGCCCAAATCTCCAGGCAGATTTGGGTATTGGGAAAATACCTTTAATCTGGGTAACTGGTATCCAATATTATGCGTATACGATGAAAGGGGCTGGAACCTTGAGCCCTACTATCCCCTGGGTGATCCCTTTTATAGTGACATATCAAATTATAAAGTCAGCATTAGTATTCCTAAGGATTATATTATAGCGGCCACTGGTGAGCTTATAGGCATAAAAGAAGGAGAAGATCAAAACATCTGGGATTTTGAAGCCTTAAAAGTTAGGGATTTTGCCTGGGTGGCCAGTGATAAGTTTATAACTTCTACAATGACCATAGGAAATACTACAGTATATTCCTACTATTATACCCAGCAGACAGGGGAAAAGGCATTGGATTATGGTGCTTCTGCTCTTAGAATTTTTAATCAGCTGTTTGGACAATACCCTTACAAAACATTATCCATTGTTCAAACAGATTTCTTTATTGGGGGGATGGAATATCCCCAGCTGGTAATGATAGATGGAAGCCTCTATGAGGAAGAACAGAATGACTGGTTGGAGATAGTTACTGTCCATGAGGTTGCTCACCAATGGTGGTATGGACTGGTGGGTAATGACCAAATATATGATTCCTGGCTAGATGAGGCCTTAACAGAGTATTCCACTATTATGTATTTTGGGCAAAGATACGGGCAGCAAGAAGAATATCGGAAATACGAGGAATTGTTAGATAAAGGCAGATATCAGCTATTTAAAGTCTACAGGTATAGTGAAGATATGAATGAGAGTATTCATAGACCCTTATATGAGTTTGAAGACTGGTTTGAGTATGATGCTTTAGTCTACGGCAAAGGTGCCATTATGCTTCATGAGATAAGGCAGGAAATGGGAGATGAGAATTTTATAAAGGTACTGAAAACATACTTTGAAAATAACAAATTTCAAAATGCTAAACCAAAGGATTTTTATAAGGTGTGTGAGGATGTAACTGGTCAAAATTGGGAGGTTTTTTTTGAACAATGGCTTTATGATAAATAAGAAAAAAATCATAAATTTTATTTTTGTAGAAGGAATACAAAACTACATGGCGAATATTATTAATATAGAATTTAATAATTTCGTAAAAAAAATGTAACATTTTCAGGTTTTTATGGTATAATGGTTACCAAAGCTTATAACTATTAAAAACACAGGAAGGAATTAAATCATGATTGACGAGATTAAATCAAAGATTTTGGACAAAGCAACAAGATGGTTAAAAGCTAAAAAGGCTTCTGATTTATTGCTACTGGTTATTGTATTAACCAGTGCAGGAATGTTTTCTACCAGTAGTATATCAGAGGCACGGGTAACCGGCAATCCCCCAATTGTTGAAGATGAAAATATCCAGAAAGCATATTTTACCTATTACAATGGGTATAATATAGGTCTGGTTGGCGATAAAAATGATGTAGAGTCCATATTGGAAAAAATACGTAAGGAATTTGAAGATAAATTCGATATGGAAACTGTTTTAGAATATGATATGGAATTTGAAGAGATTTATGCAGATAAAAAATTCCTAAGCAGTATAGATTCTATAGAGGATATAATACGTTCTAATATTGAAGCAAAGGTAAAAGCGGCTATTATAGAAGTGGATGGCCAGAGAATAGCCCTGCTAAAGGATGAAGAAACTGCACAGTCTGTACTAGATTCCCTTAAACAGCCCTATATGGATAAAGCAGAGGAATCAGGTGTAGAGCTATTAGATATTGGTTTCGAAGAAGATGTTGCTATTAAAGATGTGCATGTAGACTACAGTGAGTTGGAAGATGCCAGCAAGGTACTGGAAAAATTAATGGAAGGCGATATAGAAAAACAGGTCTATATAGTAGAGGAAGGGGACAATGTTTGGACCATTGCCAGAAAGCACAATATCACAGTAAGGCAAATTCTGGAGGCAAATGCTCCAATGGAGGAGTCTGATATATTACAAATAGGTCAGGAGCTTAATCTAAATGTACCGGAATATCCCCTTAATGTTTTAACTGTAGAAAAAGTAAAATATACTAAGACCATTCCCTTTGAAACGGAAACGAAAAAGACCGATTCTTTATACACTAATCAGACAAAAGTTTCCCAGGAAGGCGAAAATGGTGAAAAGGAAATAGTGGACAAAGTCTATAGGCGAAATGGTGTTGAAGCAGGTAGAGAAAATCTTTCAGAAACTATTATAAAAGAGCCAGTTAAAAAGATTGTATTACAGGGAACAAAACAACCTGTAAAGGTATCATCCTCATCCAGAGGGAGTTCCAGCAGATCCGGCAGTGGGACCATGTCATGGCCTACCAGGGGAACACTAAGCTCCAGGTTTGGCAGACGTTGGGGTAGAATGCATAATGGTATAGATATTGCCGCTTCTAAAGGTACCCCAGTTTATGCAGCCGATAGTGGTACTGTTACCTATTCTGCATATAACAGCGGAGGCTATGGTAATCTTATTAAGATAAGCCATGGAAACGGAGTTGTAACATACTATGCTCATTTAAGCTCCCGATCTGTTTCCAAAGGACAAAAAGTTGGAAAAGGTCAACTAATCGGCTACATGGGAAGTACTGGAAGAAGCACAGGATCTCATCTTCATTTCGAAGTCCGTATTAACGGTAGTCCCAGAAATCCACTAAATTATCTAAAATAGTATATAATATGCCCTGGCCTATGGCCTGGGCATAATGACTTTGCAGAAAGGAGAAATCTAGAAATGGCTTTGCTGGAGTTTGAATGCTGTGAATGTGGAACAGTTTTTGATAAGCTAGTATATGGAGATGACAGGAGTCAAATTAGCTGCCCAGAATGTGAAAGCAAGGAATTTAAACAGGTTTTCCAAGGGAAAAGCCTTTTTGGACAGATTGGCAGCAGTGAATCAGATTCATATGTTTGTCCTGTTCAGAGGAGTGGGGGCTGTCCTGGCTGCCATTAATTGATAGATGAAGTTTATACTATATAGTGTTATAATAATATAGTCGTCCCACTGCTCTTTTTTGTGCAAAAATATAGTTGGGACAAAATTTACGGAATATGGACAGGCTTAGAAAACAGTTAATTTATATTATAGTTAAAATTTATACATTTTTAAAACTTTATTGATGAATTAGTATAACAAAGATGTTATAATTGTAATGTTGTTTTGATTGGGTAGGACAGAATAGTATTTTATTGGAGGTGAAGTCCCCTCTCTAGAACACTGATTAGGGGGGCAGGGGAGTGGAAAAACTTCGAATATATGGTGGAAAAAAATTGAAGGGAAGAGTGAAGATAAGTGGAGCCAAAAATGCTGCCGTTGCTATTTTGCCAGCAGCCTTATTGGCAGATGATACTTGTCTTATTGATAATCTTCCATATATAGATGATGTTATAGTATTAGCTGATATTTTAAAAGAAATGGGTGCTTACGTTAAACTTAATCCCCAGGGAAGTATAGAAATTAACGTTTCTAAGATGAAAGAATATAGAGCCCATTATGATATGGTAAGACGAATGAGGGCTTCTTACTATCTGTTAGGAGTACTTCTGGCCAAGTTTGGTAAAGCTGAGGTAGCCTTTCCCGGGGGATGTGCTATAGGTACCAGACCCATAGATCAGCATATCAAGGGCTTTGAAGCTCTCGGCGCAAAAGTAGTGCTGGAACATGGGGTTATAAAGGCTTATGCAGATAAATTGGTAGGTAGTGAGATCTATCTGGATGTGGTCAGTGTAGGTGCGACAATAAATATAATGTTAGCTGCAGTAAGAGCCGAAGGAACTACTACTATAGTTAATGCTGCTAAGGAGCCTCATGTGGTGGATGTGGCCAACTTCCTAAACAGCATGGGTGCCAAGATAAAGGGAGCTGGTACTGATACCATCAGGATTAAGGGTGTTGACAAGCTATCAGGATGTGAGTATACAATTATACCTGATCAGATAGAAACGGGAACATATATGATAGCTGCAGCGGCTACAGGCGGGGATGTTACAGTGGTAGATGTTATTCCCAAACATATGGAGGCTGTGACCGCCAAACTTCTGGAGATGGGGATGGAGGTCATTGAGGGTGATGATGAGATCCGGGTAATAGGCCGGCAAAGGCCCCGCAAGGTAAATATCAAGACCCAACCTTATCCTGGCTTTCCCACAGATTTACAACAGCCCATGTCTGCTCTGCTCAGCATTGCAGACGGGGTAAGCGTTATAACTGAAAACGTATGGGAGGCGCGTTTTAAGCATCTGGATGAGATTGCCCGCATGGGAGGCAATGCTAAGATAGAGGACAGAGTGGCTATAATTCAAGGTGTTGAAAAATTGTACGGTGCACCGGTAATTGCTACCGATCTTCGCGCAGGAGCTGCTTTAATAATAGCTGGTTTGATAGCCGAGGGTGTGACTGAAATCAGTAATGTAGAGTTTATTGATCGTGGCTATGAAACTATTGAGCATAAATTGGTAAGCTTAGGTGCGGACATTGAGAGGGTTGACGAAAATGGGAAGACCCGAAGGCTTACTCTTGTAGAAGGTACAGCTGCCTTATAAAATACTTTTTACCAATATAATACTTCCAAGTAAGCATCCTAAGCTACCTACTTGGAGGTATTTTTATTTACAACCGGCAAAAAGCTGTTGGACCGATTTTGTAGAGATCATTTCCCTTAGTATCAATGGCTACAATAGCAGGAAAGTTTTCTACCGTAAGGCTGTAAATAGCCTCGGTTCCCAGATCTTCAAATGCCAGAACCTTGGCTTTTCTAACGCATTTGGACAGAAGAGCGCCTGTACCCCCTATGGCGGCAAGATAGACAGCCTTATTTCTAATCATAGCATCTATAACAGAATAATCTCTTTGACCCTTACCAATCATAATTTTCAGACCCAGGTCTAGTAGCATAGGGGTGTATACATCCATTCTACTGCTGGTGGTGGGGCCACAGGAACCCATAACCTGCCCGGGTTTAGCTGGACAGGGTCCTACATAGTAAAGTGCCTGATCTTTAAGCTCAACAGGTAAAGGCTGACCTTTCTTTATTAACTCTATCATTCTTTTATGGGCAGCGTCCCGACCTGTAATCAAGGTACCCTTTATATATACCATTTCTCCTGTATTTAAGGATTCTAATTCCTTTGTGGAACAGGGTAATGATAAAAATTTACATTTGTTCATTGCCTTCTCCTTATAATGTAGTTACAATCTAAATTGCGGCTATAGTATAGCTTGCTTGTGTCTTGCAACATGGCATTGTATATTTACTGCTACTGGAAGCCCGGCAATATGGGTAGGGAAAGTTTCTATATGGACAGCCAGGGCTGTAGTTGTTCCTCCCAAACCCTGAGGACCAATACCCGACATGTTTATAAGATCTAGAAGTTCCTTCTCTAATTGAGCTATATTAGGATTTTTACTTGGCGTGCCGGCTTTTCTTAGGATAGCTTGTTTTGCCAAAAGGGCTGCTTTTTCCATGGTGCCTCCAATGCCCACGCCTACAATTATAGGTGGGCAGGGGTTAGCCCCTGCCTTTAGGACTGTGTCTAATACAAATTTTTTAACTCCTTCAATACCCTGGGCTGGCTTTAGCATTTTAAGCCTGCTCATATTTTCGCTGCCAAAACCTTTGGGTGCAACTGTAATTCGAAGCTTATCTCCATCTACAATATTATAATGAACAACGGCAGGAGTATTATCCTGTGTATTAGTTCTGCTTATGGGGTCCAGTACTGATTTTCGCATAAAGGCCAGCTCATAGCCACGGCGAACTCCTTCATTAATGGCGTCATAGAGGCTGCCTCCGGTTATGTGAACATCCTGGCCGATTTCAACAAAAACCACTGCCATACCCGTGTCTTGGCAGAGGGGGATAGTTTCTGTTTCAGCTACGTGTATATTTTGTTGGATTTGCTGTAGAATATTTTTGCCAAGCTCTGATATTTCTCTGTTATAAGCCTTATGTAGCAAATTTTTTACATCATCTTCAAGGAAACAGCATGCATCTATACACAATCTTTGTACGGTATCAATTATCTTGTTAACATGTATCTTTCTCATTTTATTCTCCTATATGAATGTAAGTTAACTCATTTTGCTAGTTTGCTTTATGATAGTAATAGCTATTAATTAGTGAAGGCCTTTATCCAGTAGCACAAAAGATTTAGTTAATATAATTATACTTAAACCTATCATTTATTTAAAGTGAAATGAATAAACTTTGTATAAACCATTAAAGCATATTTGCAAAGTACGAATTAATGTGTTATAATATTTACCATAGTTTTCATATTTGTTATATCAATTTTGCTTATTTGGCATTTTGATCATCACTTATTTAAAACCCTAGACAGGTTTTATCTTGATCAATGACAGTATGCATCTATTTAAAATGTATGCAGCGCCTTAATAGCAGTGAGTTTTGTGGTTTAACCCACATATTGTTTTGCTATTCATCTTTATTAAAAAGTATAGAGATGCTTATTACTCTATGCAAAAATTAAATAGGGCTTACTTTACTTTGCTCATATATAGCAACACTTGAGCAGCTAAATCCAAGGTATGGAAAATATACCATAACTTTGGTTTAGTATTCAAAAAAATGAAGGGGGTAGTGTATATATGAGTAGAGATTTATTAAAAAGTTTATCCTTATTTCTAATTATTGTTATTTTACTGTCATCAGGATTAATGGGATGCGGTGGTTCAAAATCATCAGAAAAGGTTTTGACCATTGCTTACGACAAGGATGCAGCTGTAACAGCTAGGATGGTTCGATCTAGTATGCTTGAGGTTATGGGTGAAGATTACATTAGGACAGCCAGGGCAAAAGGCTTAAGTGAGAAGGTAGTAATGAATAAGCATGCCCTAAAAAATGCTTTGATATCTATAATTACTTTACTGGGAATGAGGATAGGATGGATTCTTGGCGGTTCAGCGATTTTAGAAACAGTATTTAGCATTCCAGGTTTAGGCAGATTGATGATAGATGGAATATTCTCTAGGGATTATCCAGTGGTACAAGGTTCAATGTTAATTCTTGGTGCATCGGTGCTTTTCGGAAATCTTATAGCGGATATATTATATGCAGTAGTAGATCCACGGATAAAGTACTAAATATCATCATATCAAGAGAGAGGGTGATAAGTTGAGGAAGGAACAAGTGATTAGTAAATATAGCAAAGATAATATGTACAGAATGGACGGATATTTAGGTGGCCATGTATTAGAAAGGCCCTATACAAGTGATAAAGTTTATGGGAAAGTTGGAGAGCAAGAAGCAAGAGATATTGATGATAATCATCAAAGATACAGAGATATAAGATTTGATTTATTGAGATCATTACTTGCAAATAAGAAGGCGGTTTTCGGTAGTGTAGTAATCCTATTATTTATTTTAGTGGCAATTCTGGCTCCTTATATTGCACCTTATTCATATGATGCAGTTGATTTACCAAATATGCTTAAGGCACCAAGTGTTTCACATCCTTTAGGTACCGATGAACTCGGTAGGGATATCTTTAGCAGGATAATATATGGTGCCAGGGTATCATTAAAAGTCAGTTTGTTTTCTGTAGGAATTGCACTGATTATTGGTGTAGTATTAGGGGCTTTAGCCGGATACTTTGGTGGAGTAGTGGATTATATTATTTCGGGCTTAACGGATATAGTGTGGTCCTTTCCTGTAACTCTTTTGGCTATCGCCTTTGTAGCAGCTCTAGGGCCTAGCTTGACAAATTTAATACTTGCTCTGGCTTTGACAGGGTGGACGGGATTTACTAGATTAGTACGAGGTGAATTTTTGGCTATTAGGGAGAAGGAATTTATAGCAGCAGCGAAAGCCTTAGGTATTCCAAATCGAAAGATATTATTTAGGCACATGATCCCTAATTCTTTGGCTCCTATCATAGTTCTTGCTACTATGGAGCTGCCAAAAGCAATTATTGTAGAATCCTCCTTAAGCTTTTTAGGTCTAGGAGCTCAGCCACCAACTCCCAGCTGGGGATCCATTATGAGTGCAGGAAGATCCTATATACTGGAAGCACCATGGATATTTTTGTTTCCAGGCTTGGTAATTGCTATATTAGTTTTGGCTGTAAACCTGTTTGGTGATGCTTTAAGGGATACCTTAGATCCTAAGCTAAAGAATTAAGGATAGTCAATTATTGGTAAGGAATATGGGCAGAGTCTGACTTGCCTTTAAAGTTATAACCGTATTATAATGACATAAGGATTTATCTTTGTTGGACTATACAGGGGGTTATTACATGAGTTTAAAATTCTGCTCCCTTTTTAGCGGGAGTAGTGGGAATGCAAGTTATATCGGTACAGACAAAACCCATATTCTTATAGATGCTGGTCTTGCCTGCAGGACCATTGAAAAGGCTATGAAAGAAATAGGTCTTACCCCTTCCACACTGGACGGGATTTTGATTACCCATGAGCATGATGATCATATAAGGGGTGCGGGAGTTGTATCCCGAAAGTATAATGTTCCCATATATGCCAATCAGGAGACCTGGCAGGCCATGGAAGACAAAATTGGAGATATTAGCAATAGCAATATAAGAATTTTTGATAATAATATGGATTTTTATATAAAGGATATAAATATACAGCCCTTTGACATACCTCATGATGCTGCATCGCCAGTAGGATTCTGCTTTTTTAACAAGGGAAAAAAGATTAGTATAGCAACGGATTTAGGGCATACTAATTCCAGAATCATAAATACTGTCATGGATTCAGATTTGGTAGTTTTAGAGGCCAATCATGATATTGAAATGCTAAAGGCAGGATCATATCCCATGAGGTTAAAGAAACGTATTATGGGTAGAAAAGGGCATCTTTCAAATGAGGATGCGGGATTGGCCCTGGTTAAGATGATAAAGGGCAAGTTAACCCATGTTCTCCTTGCCCACTTAAGTAAGCAGAATAACCTGCCCCAGCTAGCATATGATACTGTTGTTGGGGTGCTAGAGGAAAATGGTATAAAAAACGGCAAGGATATAGTGGTGGATATGACCTACAGGGATAGGGTCAGTAATTTTTACCATATAGGCTAAAGGCCTGTTATCTAATTATTGGCTGGTGCTCTGCTACCAAAGAACCGTGACTTAAGGGAGTGAGTATGTCCAGCTATGAGAGGAAATTTCCGGGCTGTATTCTACTTTTTATTAATCTCAGCCTTATTATTGAGTGTTATAGGATGTACCCAGGAAAAGCCCTATAGACCTGAGGCTAAGGAGCAAACTCAAGAGCTGCAGCCTAATTCCAATCTTAAGCTGCAGCAGGTTCAAACACAGGACAGGGTACTAACCAGCGGTACAATAGTAGAAGTAGCCCATAGTGTTATTCCAGCTGTAGTAGGGATATCAACTGTAGAATTTACAAGGGAAAACCTGTGGAGCGAGCCTGTTGCTGTACAGGGCGTTGGTTCTGGGGTGGTAGTACATCCTGATGGCTATATACTCACCAACGATCATGTGGTGGGAGGAAAAACCAGTAAGATTAGCGTTATATTTAGAAACAGTGACGAGCTGGAAGGTGTTGTGCTTTGGACCGATCCTACACTGGATCTTGCCGTGGTTAAGGTAGATGCATTCAATCTTGCAGCTGCTCCCCTGGGGAGTAGCGAGAATTTGGCCGTAGGAGAGACGGCTATTGCTGTAGGTACTCCTTTGGGGCTTCAGTTTAAGCATACAGTGACGGCGGGCATAATTAGCGCTTTAAACAGGACTGTTAGAGTTCCAACCAATTTGGGAGAAAATTTTATGGAAGATCTTATACAAACCGATGCATCTATAAATCCGGGCAACAGCGGAGGCCCTTTGGTAAATATTAAAGGTGAAATTATAGGAATCAATACTATAAAGGTGACCAGTGCTGAGGGGATGGGGTTTGCCATACCTATTGACGTAGCAAAGCCCATAATACAGCATTTTATAGAGGAAGGCAGCTATGTTACCCCTTATATCGGGATTGTGGGATTTGATAGGGAGATGGCATCCTATTATAATAGGAACCACTACGTAGAGGAAGGAGTCTATGTGGTAGAACTGGACAGAAATGGTCCCGCCTATGCTGCAGGTGTCAGAATCAATGATATTATAATTATGGTAGGGGATCAGAGAGTAAGCAAGATGTTGGATCTAAGAAAGACAATATATTCTTATAAAGTAGGAGATAGGTTGGCCATAAGGCTCATTAGAGATGGCCGGGAATTAACTGTTAATATGACCTTGGTAGAGAAGCCGGTATAGTAAAAGCCGGCTTTTTAAGTTTACCCTGTATTTTTTTCTCTTTTCATACTATAATAGAACAAAACCAAGGTGGTAAAATAAAGTAAAATTTGAATTGGAAGGGGAAATATATGGAGGTTTTATTAAAGAGGGAAAAACAACCCACCCTACTGGGGGTTAACCTGGTATACTTGATTGTGCTACTATTAATGATAGGATCCCAGGTCATTTTGGCCAGTTGGATACCTGAAACATCAGAAGGGGCAGATTATTACTGGAAATTATTAATTATGGAATTTGTTCTGATCGGATTGCCGGCTCTTATCTATATGCTAATTTTTAGGATGGACATAAGAAAAGTAATCCGGCTTAATCCTATCAAGCCGGGAGAAGGGCTGCTGGTTCTGGGTATGGCCATATTTGGCTATTGGGTAATGATAATCATTAACTTAATTTGGTATTGGATAGTCAGCCATTTAGGAACACCTGTCGGTCAGCATTTGCCAGATATTCAAAATGAGAAACAGCTTTTAGCAGCTGTTGCAGTTATTGGATTTGTCCCTGCCTTAGTGGAAGAGTTTTTATTTAGAGGACTTATTCTAAGGGGATATGAGAAGTTTGGTTCAAAAGTAGCTATAGTGATGACCGGCATATTATTCGGAATGCTGCACATACAGCTTTTAAGTATACCTTCTATTATCCTGATTGGAATTATTATAAGTTATGTTGTATACCGCACCAACTCTATTTTAGCAGGAATTATATATCACTTTGTACATAATGGGATGACTGTTTTTTTCTTATTCGTACAAAACCTTCTTATAGGTAATCCTGAGATGGCACAGCAATTGCCCCAAGATATATCCCAAATTCCCCATGATGATTTGAGTGTTGCCTTTGTAGTATGGGGAATAATAGGCTTTTTTGCCCTTATATTGTTTGCAGGCTGTGTAATTACCTTGCATATCTACACCCGTGGCAAAGGACAGGTGAGAGCTGTATCCCTTGAGGAGACAAGACGCCTTAGTATTGTGGAGATGTTGCCTGCTTTTGCAGCTATGATCATAATTATAGTCAATATTATATTTGAAATACTCTATATGATGGGAAAAACAAATATTTAAAGTTTGTGGAGGAAACGTGAATATACGGATTATTGCAGTAGGTAGAATAAAAGAGAAATATCTCCAGCAGGGTATTGATATATATCTTAACAGGCTTAGATCCTTTTGCAATGTGGAAATAGTTGAATTACCCGATGAAAAGGCACCTGAAAACCTGTCTCCAGCTCAGGAGGAAATAGTCAAAGCCAGAGAGGGTCAGGGTATTAGAAATACTATTAGACAAAATTCCTATGTGATAGCTTTAGCCATAGAAGGGCAGGCTTTATCTTCAAAGGCTTTAGCCGAAAAGCTTTGGGATTTAAAGTTTAACGGCAGGGAGAACATAGACTTTGTAATTGGTGGTTCTTTAGGGTTGGACAAGGAAACTTTAAATAGGGCTAATCTTTTATTATCCTTTTCAAAAATGACCTTTCCTCACCAGCTTATGAGGCTGATACTGCTGGAGCAGATCCATCATATATTTCAGATTAAATAATATATTTCTAGAGGGAAAAGCCAAGATGAGAATAAAGATAATAACTTCTGAAAGAATTAAAAACAAATTCGCCGGCGAAGCAATTAAGGAATATACTAAAAGGCTGACTAGATATTGTAAAGTTAAGCTTAGTGCAACCAATAACATTGCAAAAGAGATAAAGGGCAATACATATTTAATAAAAATAAGCAGCAATGGTAAGATGTTGACTTCGGAAGAATTGGCAGAGAAAATATCATCTTTGGGTGTAAGGGGAAACAGCCATATAACATTTGTTTATGATAATGAACATCATATAGAAGATGCAGATTTTAATCTTAAGATATCAGATATGGACATAGCTAGTGACTTGTTGCTAATAATTCTATACGAGCAAATATACAGGGCTTACCGTATTATCAATAATGAGCCGTATCACAAATGATGATAAAAATTCAATAAATTATAGGAGGAAAAGATGAGTGTGAAATTTGATCCGCGTAATCCTGTTATCCAGCTCTGTATGAAGGGAATGGTCTTAGAAGAAAGTGGGAATTTGGGTGATGCTATCAATGTTTTCTATGAAGCATGGGATCAGACAAGTAATGACTTTGAAAAATTTATTGTAGCTTATCATTTAGGTTTAAGGCAGAAAAATGTCTACGACAAGTTAAAATGGATGGAAAAATCTTTGGCATTTGCTCTAAAGATTAATGATGAAAATGTTAAGAGCGCTTATCCAACTTTATATTTAAATATGGCTAAATGTTATGAAACACTGAATGATACTGAAAATGCTAGTAAAAATTTTGAACTGTCTCATTTATATCAAGGCAAACCAACTGATACCGGACCATTTTATCATGGAACAAAGGCAGATTTACAAGTTGGTGATTTACTCACAGCGGGTAAAGAATCGAATTACCAAAAAGATCTTAAAATGAATCACATCTATTTCACAGCAAATATCAATGGTGCGGGCCTTGCTGCAGCATTAGCAAAAGGCGAAGGCAAAGAACGTGTTTATATCGTAGAACCTACCGGTGAGTTTGAAAATGACCCTAATGTGACAGACAAGAGATTCCCTGGTAACCTGACACGTTCTTATCGCTCACAAGAACCCTTGAAAATTATAGGAGAAATAAAGGATTGGGACAAACTGACTGATTCAGAACGACAAGAATGGGATGAAAAACTAGCTAAAAATAAAGGTCAAATTATTAACTAAAACCCCAGTTCCGTCACAGGTTTTATAGACAATATTCAATATAATTTATACATATAAAAAAGAATGAAAAAGTTGATTTTCTAGCTTAAATAATGGGGGGAGAATATATTGATGAAGAAAACTTTAACAGATAATGAACTATTTGATTACTTAGTTGGAGAGGCAAATGAAAAATTTGAAGGATGGGATTTTTCATATCTGACATCAACTGGCAGAATGCAAGAGTTTCCCCTAAGATGGAATTATAGAAATGAAGTAAAGATGGCAATGCGGGAGGTGTCTTCATTATTAGATATGGGGACAGGGGGTGGAGAATTTTTGGCATCCTTAGGCCCGTTTCCTGAATACACTTGTGCTACAGAGGGGTATGAGCCCAATATTGCCATTGCAAGGAAAAGATTAGAGCCTCTGGGAATAAGGGTATATAGAGTTGATGATGACGAGGCCTTGCCTTTTAGCAATGAAACTTTTGATTTGGTAATAAACAGGCATGAATCCTATTCTCCTCAAGAAGTAAAAAGGATTCTAAAAAAACAGGGCACTTTTATAACCCAGCAGGTTGGTGGTTTAAATAATAAGGAGATAAATGAAATTTTGGGTATTCCTAAATATGAGTATTATAACAGGAATTTAGAAACTGCTCTTAGCAAATTAAAGGAAGTGGGATTATCAATAACTGAGCAAAAGGAAGACATAATTAAAACCAGATTTTATGATATTGGTGCCCTTGTATTTTATTTAAAAGCAATACCCTGGCAAGTACCGGGCTTTACAATAGAAAAATACTTTGAAAGGCTAAAAGAGATCCATGCTCAAATACAAAAACAAGGATATATAGATTTTACATGTCATAGATTTTTTATTATAGCCAGTAAAGAATAACATGAAGGAATAATAAATTTAATACTTTATATATGATATACTAAACCTGATATACTAAAAAGATAAAATGATAAAATATCTAGCATACAAGCTAATATAAGAAGTGGGGGGTAGTGATATGGGGGAAAGGAAACTGGATAGGTCCCTTAGCATAAGAACTGTAGGGATCCGGGAGTGGGGATTCGGGGAGGTTCACTATAACCGTTATGAGGCTACTCCTTATACTGCACTGGACAAACTATTTGAAAGATACAGGTTAGACAAATCCGATTCGGTAGTTGATTTTGGATGCGGAAGAGGGCGGGTGGCCTTTTATATTCATAACAGATTTCATGTACCTGTAACAGGGATAGAAGCCAATGATAAGACCTATGAAGAGGCTTTAAGTAATATAGAAACTTACAGGCTTAGGGCCAAGCATATAAGAGCACCTATTGAATTTAAGTATGGCTTGGCTGAACATTATGAAATACAACCTGAGGAAAACAAATTTTACTTTTTTAATCCCTTTTCTATAAAAATCTTTAGGCAGGTTGTTAATAATATTTTGGAGTCAGTAAAGGAAAATCCCCGAACTGTAGACCTAATAATCTACTATCCTACAGCTCAATATAAACAGTTCTTGAAAAAAGATACTCCTTTTCAGCTGATAAATAAAGTGAAAATTCCAGGAACAATTGATAGAAGAGAGAAATTTTTAATATACAGGCTGAGGCAAGAGGATATAGAGCTTGAAATAGGATAGTACTGGTATTTTAATATAGTTAAATTATATAAGGATATTAGGAAATTAATGAATATCTTATCAAAACAATAAAATTTATATAAATAAATATAAATAAAGGGGGGATTTTCACAAACATTCTAAGCTCTCTCTTTATAATTATATAGAAAAGGGGATAACAAAGATGGCTAAAAAAATAAGGGTAACAGTATGGAATGAGTACAGGCATGAAAAACGTAATGAAAAGGTGGCCCAAATATATCCAAAAGGCATACATGGGGCCATTGCAGAATTTTTACAAAAATATCCTGATATTGAAACAAGAACAGCTACCTTGGATGAACCGGATCATGGCTTAGGCGGTGATGTACTAGATGACACAGACGTCCTTATCTGGTGGGGGCATACGGCTCATGAAGAGGTAAAGGATGAAATAGTAAACAAGGTATATAATAGGATACTGGACGGAATGGGGCTGATTGTATTACATTCAGGTCATGCTTCAAAGATATTTAGAAAAGTATGCGGTACTAATAGCGATCAGTTAAGATGGAGAGAGATAGGAGAAATGGAAAGAATTTGGGTAATTGAACCAGGCCATCCCATAGTAGAAGGTTTAGATGAATACATAGAAATACCCCATGTAGAAATGTATGGAGAACGTTTTGATATTCCCGCACCTGAAACCTTGGTGTTTATTAGCTGGTTTGAAGGTGGCGAAGTCTTTAGAAGCGGATGTTGTTATACCAGAGGGAAAGGGAAGATCTTCTATTTTAGGCCGGGACATGAGACTTTCCCAATCTATCATCAGAAGGAAATCCAAAGGGTTATTTACAATGCTGTCAGGTGGGCAAAACCTGTGGACGGGCCCAAACCAATCTTTGGAAATGTAGAACCTTTGGAAAACATAAGAGGTGAACAAGAATTAAGTTAGAATTAACAAGGAAAGGGGATAATCTCAATAGATTATCCCCTGATGTTCTCTATTTGCCAGTCAATGGGTTCCTTGCCAATTGATTTAAGAAAGTTATTTGTCTTGGAAAAAGGCCTGCTGCCAAAGAATCCCCGATTAGCTGAAAAAGGGCTGGGATGTGGAGATTTTATTATGTAATGATGAGGATTAGTTATTATACTCTGCTTGGACTGAGCATTGCGACCCCATAATATGAAGACAACAGGGTCTTCTCTTTCATTTAGTATACTTATTACCCTATCAGTAAAATGTTCCCATCCCCTGTTTTTATGGGAGTTGGCTTGTCCTGCTCTGACTGTGAGAACAGTATTGAGCAGCAATACACCCTGATCTGCCCATTTTTTCAGATATCCATTGTTGGGGATATAGCAGCCCAAGTCACTGTTTAATTCTTTAAAGATATTTATTAGAGAAGGTGGTGCCGGTACACCCGGTTTAACTGAAAAACTAAGACCATGAGCCTGATTGGGGCCATGATAGGGATCTTGTCCTAGTATAACCACCTTTACATCCTTATAGGCTGTATAATGAAGAGCATTAAATATATCATACATATCCGGATATATGGTTCTTGTCCTATATTCAGTTATTAAAAACTTTCTAAGTGTCAGATAATAATCTTTCTGAAACTCATCATTCAGCAAATTATGCCAATCATTTTTTAAAATCGCCATTGCTATCACCCAAATGAATTATATCATAATTGACAAAAAAAGTCTGCAAGTCTAAAATGTATGTATATGGAAATACTTTAAAAAGCTACGGTTAGAGAAAAGAGGGAGATACCATGGATAAAATTGTTCCAACTAGGGAAATAGCTATGGAGCTATTAAAAGAGTATAACCAAAATGAAAGTCTAATAAAGCATGCATTAGCTGTGGAAGGTGTTATGAGGCATTTTGCAGAATTGTTTGGCGAAGATCAGGAAAAATGGGGAATTATAGGTTTAATTCATGATTTGGATTATGAAAAATATCCAGAGGAGCATTGTACCAAGACCAAAGAAATCCTGGAAGAGAGGAACTGGCCTGAGGATTATATTCGTGCTGTAGTAAGCCATGGATGGCAAATTTGTTCTGATGTAGAGCCTGTAGAAAGAATGGAGAAAGTTTTATATACCATTGATGAACTAACAGGCCTTATTACGGCAACAGCTCTAATGAGACCCAGCAAAAGTGTAATGGATTTGACTGTAAAATCTGTTAAGAAAAAATGGAAACAGAAAAGTTTTGCAGCCGGTGTAGACAGAAGTATTATCGAAAGAGGAGCCCAGATGCTGGGTATGGAGCTTAATGAGATTATAGATGAAACCATCAAAGGCATGCAAAAAGTGGCAGATGAGATTGGCCTTTAAAAAATTAAAATAGAAAGCTTTACTAAAATATTATTCGCTGCAGCGGGAAAAATAATACCGATTATATTTTTGAGGGAGGAATTCTGTGAGCCGAGATGAAAAAGATGCTAAGGCAATAGACAGCAAGGAAGAACTTAAAATGGCCAACGAACGTCGGATAGAAGAGCTGCTTAATATAAATAACAGATATGTACGAACTCAAAGGCATTTGGAGCAGTATTCTGATATATCCGACCCTGAAAATTTAAGGCATGCCTCTAGAATACAAGAGGAGCGAAAGGACAGAATGGAAAACCTGAAGAATATAATCGCCTATGGGAAGCATGACCAGGTTGATGATGTGGAAAATCTGGAGAAAAATCTGGAATATACACAGGGTTATGTAGAAAACAATGCTTCACATATGGATGAATTCTCGCTACGAAAGACCTTGGAAAAACAGGCCCATAGAAAAGAACAGCTGGAATTCCTGGACTAAAAAAGTTCCCGCATTTTGCGGGACTTTTTTTATAATTAAATAATGCATATTCCATGAGTTTGGTTTATAATAAATTAAAATGTTTAATTAATTTAACTGTTGAACTAATGGTCGAATTAACACATTAGGTTATTTTATGTGCTAAATATGCATTCAACAACCTAACAAAGGGAATTAAATAGTTAAATATTATAAATAAGCAAACAAGGGGTGGAAGATATTATTAGAGGAATAAAAGGCGCTATCTTTGATTTGGACGGAACCTTAGTTGATTCAATGGGAATATGGGCAAGGGTTGATATAGAATTTCTGAGGGAAAGAGGTATTGAAGTTCCTGTAGATTTGTCAGAAGAGATTCAAGCCCTTACCTTTGAAGACTGTGCCAAATATTTTAAAAGGCGATTTGGCTTGCCTGAAACCATCGAGGAAATAATGGACGAGTGGAATAAAATGGCATACCATGAGTATGCTAATAACGTTAAACTCAAGCCAGGTGTAAGAGATTATCTTTCATATCTAAAGGAAAAGGACATAAAAATCGGCCTGGCTACCTCCAATATTCCAGAACTCTTATACGCTACACTAAAAAACAACCGTATTTTGCATTATTTTGATTCCATATCTACAGTAAGTGAAGTTAGCAGAAACAAAAACTTTCCTGATATTTTTTTGTTAGCAGCTAAAAAAATGGATTTAAAGCCATCTGAATGCCTTGTATTTGAAGACATTCTACCAGCTATTCTTAGTGCAAAAAGTGCAGGTATGAAGACAGTGGGGGTATATGATAAACATTCAGAATATGATATGGAAGAAATAAAAGAACATGCTGATTTATTTATCTATAATTTTGAGTGCTTGCTTAAAACAGGTTAGCATTACCTGCCAGTATATGATAAATGGGGGGAGGAGAACTATGGATTTATCTAAAAAGGATATTACTATTCTTCAAGATCTGGCTAAGGAGTATATGGAGGTAGCTACCTTGCCTGTACAAGAGGAAAAGATCAAGTTGTGGAAATCTCTTAACAGGGGAAAGATGGAGCGACCCATGGTAGTTATTGACCAGCTACCCTTACATGAACTAAATGTCAATGGCGAACTGGACTGCTATGTAGAAGATCCTTTTTGGCGTAGTATTGAATTTGAGTTAAGACTTTCCCTTTATAAGTGGAGGCATTTTCCGGTAGATATGGTACTGGATCCCTTTATAACCATACCTAAGGCAATAGAGAATAGTGGATTTGGAATTGATGTTGATAGGGAAATCTTACATACTGATCCTGACAGCGACATAGTATCCCAGCAGTATAAAAGGCAAATCAATGATATGGATGATCTTGAAAAAATCAAGGATATGACAATAGTTCATCACGAAGAGACCAGCCAGCTTTGGCTGGAACAGGCATCTTATATCTTTGATGGCATTGCTCCTGTCAGGTCCAGTGGCGGGCTTCAGTTTCACTTAGGCGTATGGGATGTTCTATCACAACTTATGGGCGTTGAGAATATTTACTTTGATCTAATAGATCGTCCCCAGCTGTTACATGGGGCAGCAAGCAGATTGACGGATTCTTTATTGGCTGGAATCAGGCAGGCAAATGAGCTGGGAGTCCATAATGACATTATAAATACCTGCCATTGTTCCTACATATATACCGATGAACTTTTACCATCCAGTGGAGAGGGCAAGGGACCTTATTCAAAAAATGTCTGGGCTTTTGGTCTTGCACAGCTTTTTTCTTCAGTATCTCCCAGTGTCACAGAGGAATTTGAAATCCCTTATATAACTAAGCTGGCTAAAGAATTTGGTATGATCTACTATGGATGCTGTGAAAGGCTGGATGACCGGTTGGATATAGTCAAAAAAATACCCAATCTAAAAAAGGTATCATGCAGCCCATGGAGTGACCCTTATGTCTTTGCTGAGAATATGGGAGAAGATTTAGTTATGTCCAGCAAGCCCAATCCCGCTTATCTTGCAGCCGATAGTGTGGATTATGATGCAATAAAAAAGGATTTATTAGAAACCCTTAAAGCTGCTAAGGTAAATAATGTGAATTTAGAATTCATCCTAAAGGATATATCTACTGTTAGGTATCAACCAGATAGAATCACAAAATGGGCTAATATTGCTATGGAGGTTGTAAACCAATATTAATTATTACGGTCTTTCATGGATAAGGAGAATAAAATGAATCGATTTCAAATAAAACTGTTGATGGTGCTACTGATGATAATAGATCACATTGGCTATTTTTTGCCCAATACTCCTATATGGCTAAACTATATAGGTAGAATAGTGGCACCAGTTTTCTTCTTTTTGCTGGTAGACGGATTTTTCCATACCAGTAACAGATATAGCTATGCAAAAAGATTGATGGTAGCAGCAGGCATAATGGCTACAGGAAACCTTTTAGTTTCTATCTTATTTCCTATAGGTGATAAGACCATAGGTCTGTTTACCTATGCATTTGCTATAGTCTTGGCTATAGTTTTGGCGGTTATCACCTGGCTTACCTATAAGGCCTATGATTATGATGGCAGAAGGATACTCTTTACTGGTATTGTGCTGGCATTAATGCCCCTTTTATTTAATGATATTTGGGAAATTAGTAATAATATATTACTTCCCATGGCTTTGAGTATTATGATGTTAAATGCCATAGAATATGGCAGGGAGGTTAATGGCAGTACCTCAAATACTCTGACAGTAGTGGGCATATTGTTTGTCACTGCCCTTACAGAAGGTTCCCTAATGATATCCTTTATGGTTCTTATCTTTTATTACTTTAGAAATGACAGAAAAATGCTGATCATCTCTTATGCAGTGTTATCATTAATATTTGCTATTAGCGATTTAAGCTATCAGGGGCTATTTATAGAAAATTATCAGTGGATGATGGTGTTTGCACTGCCTTTTTTCTTTGTATATAATGGAAAAAAAGGCAGGGATGTTAAGTATCTTTTTTATGTCTTTTATCCCTTGCATATATGGATACTCTATATTGTAGGTTTTTATATGCAAAAATAGATACTTGGTTAGGAGGAATACAAACATGAATCAAAAGATAAAAATAGGTATTGCCGGTTATGGAAATTTAGGAAAAGGTGTAGAGGCAGCCATTAGTTATAATCCTGATATGGAGCTGGTAGCTGTATTTACCAGGCGGGATCCAAAAAATATTAAGCTTGCAACTCCAGGTGTAAAGGCGGTAAAAATGTCAGAAGTAGAATCCTATAGGGATAAAATAGACGTGATGATACTCTGTGGTGGATCGGCTACAGATTTGCCTGAACAGGGACCTAATTTAGCTAAAATGTTTAATACAGTGGACAGTTATGATACTCATGCCAGAATACCAGAGTATTTTGATAAGGTAGATGCTGCTGCCAGAGAAGGTAGGAAGCTTAGCATGATTTCTGTAGGATGGGATCCGGGTCTTTTTTCTATAAACCGCTTAATTATGGAGACTATCTTGCCCAAGGGGAATACATACACTTTTTGGGGAAGAGGAGTAAGCCAGGGCCACTCCGATGCAGTTAGAAGGGTGCCAGGGGTTAAAGACGCGGTTCAGTATACCATACCTATTGAAGATGCGCTAAGTAGGGTTAGAAAGGGAGAAAATCCGGATCTTTCTACCAGGGAGAGGCATCTTAGACATTGCTATGTAGTAGCTGAAGAAGGAGCAGATAAAAAGGAGATAGAGCGCCAAATTAAAACTATGCCTAATTACTTTGCGGACTATGATACTGAGGTTACCTTTATTACTGAAGAAGAGCTTAAAACAAAGCATTCTGGAATGCCTCATGGAGGAATGGTTATTCGTAGCGGCATAACCGGTATTAAGGAGAAAAATAATCAAATAGTGGAGTTCTCTTTAAATTTGGACAGCAACCCGGAGTTTACCGGAAGCGTATTAACCGCCTATGCCAGAGGGGTATATAGAATGAGCAGGGAAGGCCAAATAGGAGCAAGGACAGTTTTTGATGTCCCGCCCGCATATTTGTCTGTAAAATCCCCTGAACAATTGAGAAAGGAATTACTATAAAACCTACACTATTATAATAAGATTATAACAGGAATATGTTTGCCTTTTCACACTCCTGGATAATCTCATCAGACCAGACCGAAGCCTGAACTTCGCCTATGTGCGCCTTACCCAGGAAGAACATACACATTCTGGACTGTCCTATGCCGCCTCCTATGGTATAGGGCAGTTTTCCATCCAATAGATTCCGATGATAGTCCATGGTCAGCCTATCCTGACAGCCAGTTATAAGGATTTGCTCCTTAAGACTTTTTTCATCAACCCTGATTCCCATGGAGGATAGTTCCATAACCTGGTTTAACACGGGATACCAAAAGAGTATATCGCCGTTTAAGTTCCAGTCATCATAGTCAGGTGCTCTATTACCATGGGGCTCACCTGAGTTCAGTGCATGGCCGATTTGCATCAAGAAGACTGCGCCCTTGTCCTTGGCAATCTCATTTTCTCTTTCCTCTGGTGTTAAATCAGGATAGAGATCTTCTAACTCCTGTGTAGTTATAAAGTAAATATCTTCAGGTAAGTAAGCTTCTAATTTTGGATACAAATCACATATATATTTTTCAGTCCTTTTAAAGACCTTATAGATTTTCTTCACAGTGGTCTTTAGGGTGTCCATATTTCGTTCTTCTTTAGAGATGATTTTTTCCCAATCCCACTGATCAACATAAATAGAGTGCAGGTTATCCAGCTCTTCATCTCTTCGTATAGCGTTCATATCCGTATAGAGGCCTTCCCCTAGATGGAAATTATAACGCTTTAGTGCAAATCGTTTCCATTTAGCCAAGGAATGAACGATCTCTGCTGTGCCGCCAATGGCCTTAACATCAAAAGAAACTGGTCTTTCAACTCCGCTTAGATTATCATTAAGCCCAGTCTCAGGTCTGACAAAAAGAGGGGCAGAAACCCTTGTTAAATTTAGTTCGTCAGCTAATTGTCTTTCAAAATAGTCCTTTAAAAATTTAATAGCTGCTACTGTCTGTCTGATATCAAGTTTTGATTTATATTTTGGTGGAAAATATGTTTTGTATACTGTTTGCATGAAAGTATGAACCCCCTAGAAATTTATAGCTTAGATTATAACACTAATAGTAGCTAAACTCCAGTATTTTTTTCAAATATTCTGTCTAAGGCCACCTAAGACCCTTGGGATAATGATTTTTTAGCATTCCATTTGATGCTTTTGCCCAGCCAAGGGAATAGTCGTCTACCATTACCAGTACCCAGCCTTTATAGTCTTGTGAGACCCTTATTGTTTCCCCCTTTAAATAGGCTTTTATGGAAGGAGAAGAGGCGTCAAAGGATATATACTGTTTGACATGGTTTGCGCCTAAAAAGAGTGCCAAAGCATGGGAAGGCTCAAATCTCTTCTTCATAAAGGTACCTAAATGCAAGCCCGGCCTTAGTATTTTTAAGCCATCTAGACTGGGAAGATTACGAGAAGGAAGAATATACAGCTGTTGTCCAAATTTTACAAGATTATCTTCCAGTCTGACATTTAAATATTGCCTGGTAAAGTCTAGGTAATATTTCATATCCTCCTTAGTAGGTATTATTTTATTGCCTTTTTCGGCCAACAAATCTTTAGGAGATGGGATATACTTCAGGTCAGCAACAGTTTTTTTCATTATAGCTACAAAATGACCTTCTCCTTTCAGCTTATGGGGCCATAATCTAATTGTACGATTTATACTGGTTTCCTTATTATCAGTCCATTCAATTCTTCCTCTATCGAAAGATGGATGGAGCTTAGTGCTTTCTACCAGGTCAAAGTTCCTGTATTTTAATAAAAATTTTTCTATGACCTGTTCATTCTCTTCAGGAGAGAAAGTGCAGGTAGAGTATACCAAAATTCCTCCTGGCGCCAGCATCTTCTGGGCATCCTCTAAAATGGTCATTTGCCTGGCAGCGCACATAGCTACATTGTTAAGGCTCCATTCATCACAGGCTATAGGATTTTTTCTAAACATGCCCTCGCCAGAGCAGGGTGCATCCACTAGGATGCGATGAAAGAATCCCTCAAACTGCTCTGCCAGATTGGATGGATTTTCATTGGTAACAATAGCATTTTTTATTCCCATTCTCTCTATGTTTTGAGAAAGTATCCTGGCTCTTGAGGGATGAATTTCATTGGCTATAAGCAGTCCTTGATTTTTCATGGCAGCTGCTATATGTGTAGACTTACCCCCCGGAGCAGCACAAAGATCCAGGACTCTTTCACCTGGCTGAGCATCCAATAGATATGCTACTGCAATGGCACTGGGTTCTTGAATATAGTATAGCCCAGCTTCATGATAGGGATGTTTGCCCGGTTCATCAGTATGAGAATAATAAAAACCGTCCTCTGCCCATGGGACCGGTTCCAGATTAAAAGGGGAGAGGGACGAAAATTTCTGCTTATCAATTTTTAATGAATTAACCCGTAAGGCAGATGTCTTGGGCTGTTCATAACTTTTAACAAACTCATAATATTCAGAGCCTAACAGGCTTTCCATCTTTTTTGCAAAATCAACTGGTAGATTAGTCATGTTATCACCTAATTTTCCTTCTAATAGCATATACCATCATAGCATATATTAATATAAATCTGTTATGTCAGTCTATCAGATATTATTCTTGCCTCATAATGGCTATTGATAATTGTGCGCCTTCGCTGATTTGGCTAAGAAAACTTGGCTTATGTAAGGTAGAAAAGCCTTAGTTTTCTCCAAATTAGTGATGAAGCAAATGTTCAATAGCCATAATGTACATAATAGTCGTGGTTAATGAGCTAGCATAACAGGTATTATCATATATTATATGAGATTTTGCATGTAAAAAGTAGACAAAGTGATGGCTTTTTGTTAAGATATGTAGGAATAGGATTATAGTCTGATAAATGAAAGTTTTTGAATCTTGATTGTAATTTACATAAATTTGGAAGGTGTTAAATAAGGAGGAAATTTAATGAGTATGACACTGGTTAAAGAGATATACAGAGATACTGAAAAATTTAAGGACAAAATGGTTTCTCTTGCCGGCTGGGTTAGAACAGTAAGGGCATCAAAAAGATTTGGATTTATTGAGTTAAATGATGGAAGTTTCTTTAAAAATATTCAGATAGTATATGAAGACAATTTGGACAACTTTAAAGAAGTATCTAAGTTTAACGTAGGATCCGCCATCAGGGTAGAAGGAAAACTGGTCCTTACTCCAGAGGCCAAGCAGCCCTTTGAAGTAAAGGCTACAAAAATAGTGCTGGAGGGCAGTTCTACTCCAGATTATCCTTTGCAGAAAAAGAGACATTCCTTTGAGTTTTTGAGGGAAATTGCTCACTTAAGGGCTAGAAGCAACACCTTCTCAGCAGTATTTAGGATACGTTCACTAGCTGCTTATGCTATTCATAAGTTCTTTAATGAGAGAAATTTCGTCTATGTCCACACCCCTATTATTACTGGCAGCGATGCTGAAGGGGCAGGGGAGATGTTTAGGGTAACTACTTTAGATTTAAATAACCTGGTATTAGATGAGTCAGGTAAGGTGGATCATTCCCATGACTTCTTTGGTAAAGAAGTTAACCTTACAGTAAGTGGACAGCTGGAGGGAGAAGCCTTTGCCCATGCCTTTAGAAAAATATATACCTTTGGACCTACCTTTAGGGCAGAAAACTCTCATACTGCAAGGCATGCTGCAGAGTTTTGGATGCTGGAGCCTGAGATGGCCTTTGCAGATTTAGAGGACAATATGGTTTTAGCAGAAGAAATGCTAAAATACATTATCTCCTATGTACTAGAAAATGCACCTGAGGAGATGGAGTTTTTCAATAACTTTATTGAAAAAGGGCTTTTAGATAGGCTGAATTTAATAGTAAATTCAGAATTTGGAAGGATTACTTATACAGATGCTATTGATATCCTACAAAAATCAGGCCATGAGTTTGAATATCCTGTTGAGTGGGGATGCGACCTTCAGACCGAGCATGAAAGATATCTATCGGAAAAGGTATTTAAAAAGCCGGTCTTTGTAACGGATTATCCTAAGGATATAAAGGCTTTTTATATGAGGTTAAATGATGACGGTAAGACAGTAGCGGCCATGGATCTATTGGTTCCTGGTGTTGGTGAAATCATTGGTGGCAGCCAAAGAGAGGAGCGACTAGATATACTGGAAAAACGTATGGATGAGATGGGAATGGCTAAAGAAGATTACTGGTGGTATCTAGAACTCAGGAAATATGGAGGCACCAAACATGCCGGATATGGCTTAGGATTTGAAAGAGCTATTATGTATATGACAGGAATGTCTAACATCCGGGATGTCATTCCATTCCCCAGAACCGTAGGATCAGCTGAGTTTTAAATTGCAAGATTTTGGGCAGTTATATACTAATAAATGAAAAGATTAAAGGGAAAATGGATTTGAAATAATCCATTTTTCCTTGTATATGGATATAAAAAAAGAAACATATAACAATTATAGTTAGATGAGGAGATATAGAATTGGAAAACAATCCAGTAGTAGGGCAGGTAATGGTACTTTTTCTTATAATGATAGTAGGTATGATAGCAGCAAAGCGGAATATAATTGATGATCATGCAAGAAAAAAATTATCTGAGTTACTTTTATATATTACTTCGCCTTTTTTAGTAGTAGCATCCTTTAATTTTAAATATTCGTCGGATATGTTGGTAAATGCAGGGATAGTTTTAGCTTTCTCGGTGGTCATCCACTCTTTTTCCATTTTTTTAGGTAATTTGTTATTTCGCAAATATCCTTACGAGAAACAGAGTGTACTGAAATTTATCCTGATCTTTTCAAATTGTGGCTTTATGGGATTCCCAGTTTTGGAGAGTTTGTTCGGAAAAACTGGAGTTTTTTATGGTTCTATTTATGTAGCTGTATTCAATGCCTTTATTTGGACTTATGGAGTGATGCTTTTTAGCAAAGGACGTGAGCAAACCTCTGTTATAAAGGCTATGATAAACCCTGGTATTGTATCAGTGATAATTGGAATGTTTATTTTTATTTTTTCCATAGAGCTGCCAAAACCTATACTGCAGACATTGGATATGGTAGGAAGCATGACAGCACCCCTATCCATGCTTATAGTTGGCGCACTATTGGCTGATACTAATTTAAAGGATATTTTCACAGGGTTTGAGGTGTATTATGGGACTGCACTAAGACTTATTGTAATTCCCTTAATAACCATTTTAGCTTTATCATTGACAGGATTAGACAGGGAACTACTTAGAGTTTGTGTGGTATTAGTAGCTATGCCTGCGGCAGCTAATACAGTGATATTTGCAGAAAAATATGAGGCCAACTCCATATTAGCCTCCCGTTGCGTGGCACTATCCACAATTTTATCTATAGTGACAATTCCACTTATTATGATGCTTATATAAATAATTGCAAGTTAGAGCTAATGGCGTCTCGCAAGTAATCCTGGGCTGTGACTACTTGCAGCTCTGGGATAAGTTCTTCCTTTTTAAGTCCCATTATATCCATAGAAAGCTTGCATCCAAAGAATGTAATTTTATTTTCTCTTGCTTCCTGGATAAGATCTATCAACCGGGGAGCATTTTTATCTTTCATCATATTAATAAGCATCTGTTTACCCAGACCACCCATATTCATCTTTGATAGGGGCAGGGTTTCTGGATTATCAGGAGTGACGCTGCCAAATATTTTCTCATAGAAGGTTTTATCGTTTTCCACGGTTTTGTCGGGTTGTCTCATTAAAAACAACCCCCAAAAAGCAAAGAACATAGTAACATCTAAACCTATATCCTTTGCACTATTTGCAAGAATAAAGCCGGCTAAAGCCTTATCATAGTCACCGCTAAACATTAGTAAATTTATTCTATGGTTCATAATTTATATTTCCTCCTTTGTTGATATCTTATCCCAAAAGCAGAAAAGTATGAAAAAGGACTGTTTGCTATATTGGTCTGTATTTGTCCTTATACCTATCTGGGTTTAGGGCAATCTCCCAAAGTTTGTCTACTAGAATGTCAATCTCTTCTTTAGTATTGTACAGGCCAAAACTAACCCTAACCATACCAGCATAAGGGGATTTAATAGTTTTAATCTGTTTTTGGATGTCTTCAGGAGACAGACCTAAAAGTTTTTGAATATAGGGATGGGCGCAAAAACAACCGCTGCGGACAGATATAGCTGATTCATAAGATAGGGCGCTAGCAATCAAACCATGGGGTAGATCCTTAATATTAAAACTAATAATAGCGACACGATTATCTATATTTTCAATATCACCATATAATTGTATATTTGGTATGGGGGCTAGCCTTCTTATGGCATATCTTATCAAAGCTCTTTCATAAACTTCTATATTATCCATACCTATGGCTGTTAAAATATCTATTGCAGTGGATAAGGCTATTACTCCCATGAGATTTGGAGTTCCAGCTTCTTCTTTGTTGGGTGAATCTGCCCAGCAGACAAAGTCATGGGTAACGGCTTTAACTGTGCCACCACCTGTAAATTCTGGTGCTCCTTCCTTAAAAATTTCTTTAGGACCTATGAGAATACCTATACCAAAGGGTGCATACATTTTATGGCCTGAGAAGGTTAAAAAGTCTATGTGCTCAGGTGAATAAAAGGGTTTCATATCCACAGAGGCATGGGGCACTAACTGTGCACCATCAACTAATAACTTAGCACCATATCTATGGGCTATTCTGGCAATTTTATGTATAGGATTTATATGCCCTGTTACATTGGAAGCACCGGCAATAGTTACAAGGACCACTTTATCTCCATATTTTTGCAGCTTGTCTTCTAAATCATTTAACATAAGCCTACCCTTATTATCTATGCATATATAATCTACATGGTATTTATCCCGCCAAGGCAGGTCATTGGAATGATGTTCCATATCGGAGCATAGAATTACCTTTTTATTGTTTGCATCCCATAGCCTGTAGGCAACCTTGTTAATGGCTTCTGTAGTATTTTTTACAAAAATTATGTCGTGAACTGAAGGGTTGGCTTTTACAAAGGAGGATACTTTGTATCTGGCCATTTCGTAGATATTGGATGATAGCTGAGATTTATATCCTGCTCCTCGGTGGATGGATGAGTACCAGGGCGCAAAATTACATATATTTTTTATTACTGCTTTAAAGGGTGGAGTGGTGGCAGCATTATCAAAATTAATTGAGGTAGCCATCATTCCATTGCCAAGAGGCACTTTGGTATCCAGACCCACCACCTTATCCCTCCACCGCTGCAGTAAAGCTTTATTGATCAACTTCCTTACCCCCTTTTTATACACCATATCATCATAGTATTCTTAAGGGAAAAAGGATGTGACCGTATAAATATTGCTTTTGATTAGTGAACCATATCCACCTGGACAGGTTGTCTGGTTTCTATAGATGAGATAATATCAAATACCATCTTAAGATCTCCATAACCTTTTTCTGGTGTAGACAGTATCTGTTGATTACCCGTTAGTGCCTCATAAAAGTTCATTAATTCGTTATAATAACCTCTGCCAGGCGTATAGCTTATTTGTTCACTGTTTCCATCGGTATAGTTTACATGTATGGTACCGCTATTCTTTTCTTCAAGATATATCTCTCCCTGGGTACCATAAACCCTAAAGCCCACCATAGGTTTTTGAAGTTCCTTGGCATGGCTGGTATAGTTATATTGGCCAATTACCCCGCTTTTGAAGAGTATCTGGGCATTGATAGATTTATAGGGGCTAAAATCCTCCTGTTGAGGTTGACCCAATGCACATACGCATTCAACTGCACCGAAAATATGGCGTAGAGCAGCTATATCATGTATGCCAGCATCTAAGAAGGTACCACCCCTATAATTAGGGTATTGACGCCATTCTGTAGCTGCAAAGGTATTGCCTTTCATTTCTTCTTTAAAATCTACCATATTATTCTGTATGAAGTATATGACATTTCCAATTCTTCCTCGGCTTATAATATCTTTGATAATATTGTTTTCTTCGTTATATCTGTAATTTTCAGCCACCATTACCTTAACTGGTTTATTGCGAGACAGCTCTACTAGTTTTTGAGCACCTTCTAAAGTAGCTGCCAGCGGTTTTTCAGCAATTAGATTTTTGCCAGACTCAATAACTGCCTCTGCTATCTCAAAATTATCCTGTATAGGTACTAGGACATCCACAGCATCCAAATCATCCCTTTTGAGCATTTCCCTATAATCCTGATAAACATTTTCTATACCTAGGTTAATACTGTTGGCAAAATTCACCGCATCCTCTTTGGTACGGTTGCACACTGCTACAACCTGGTACTTGTCCCCTAACTCCTGGATGGCAGGCCAGTGAAGGCGTTCCCATGCCATACCAGTACCTATAATTCCCAATCTTATCTTTTGCATTGTTTTTTCCTCCTCTGTTATAAAAACTTAGTTAATCTGTTATACTAGTTCATCCCAATAATGTACTATTGAGCCGTGGCTTTGAAAAACCTACCGCTTCCAAACAGTCCTCCTGCCGGTAGAAGACAACAGGTTAACTTCTTATATTAGTATGTACAAAAAAGGATGTTAAAATTTATACTTGACAAAACCATGGTTTTTGGAGTATTATGAAACATACTGGATATTTGTGAGCTTTATATTAAAGGCTATGAATGGGACAGTAGTAAAGGAGCTTTTGTTTCAGAGAGATAATCGTTTGGTGAGAGATTATCACAAAACCCTTTATGAAGATCACCCAGGAGCCGGATATCTGAACCCACAAGGTTAAGCAAGTAGGATATCACGCAGAGGTGCGTTAAACCAAAATGAGCGATAGGCATACCTTTATTAGTTATGCCTATAAGCTGGGTGGTAACACGGCATTGTCGTCCCTGAGTTTTTAACTCAGGTTTTTTTGTTTTATATGAATAAATTAGTGGAAAAATATAGATAGAAAGGAAGATGAATTATGGGAGTGTTCAACCCCTTGTCCAACTTGTCTGTTAGTGAAAACGAGCAGAAGATTGCGGAATTTTGGGAAGAAATTGATATTCTTCAAAAAAGTATAGACAGCAGAGAAGGACAAAAACCCTTTATCTTTTATGAAGGTCCTCCGACAGCTAATGGTCGTCCCGGTATTCATCACGTTATCTCCAGGACTTTAAAAGATATAGTGTGTAGATATAAAACCATGACCGGCCATCAGGTCAAAAGAAAAGCTGGTTGGGATACCCACGGTCTGCCTGTAGAAATCGAGGTAGAAAAGCAATTAGGCTTAAAAAACAAACATGAAATCGAAGAATACGGTATAGAAAAGTTTAATCAAAAGTGCCGTGAATCCGTGTTTACTTATGAAAAACAATGGCGGGAAATGACCAAGAGAATGGGATATGAGATTGATCTTGATAATCCCTATATAACTCTTGATAACGATTATATAGAAACAGAATGGTGGATATTAGACAAGTTCTTCAAAGAAGGATATATCTATGAAGGACACAAGATACTGCCTTATTGTTCTCGCTGTGGTACTGGACTGGCATCCCATGAGGTTGCTCAAGGATATAAGGAGATAAAAACTGATACTGTATATGTAAAGTTTAAACGAAAGGATGCTGATGAGTACTTTCTGGTATGGACCACTACTCCATGGACCCTGGCCTCTAACGTTGCCCTTACCGTCAATCCGGAGGAGACCTATCTAAAGATTAGATATAAAGATGAGGTATACTATGTAGAAAAACATTTGGCACCCAAGGTAGTAGGTGAGGATTATGAGGTAATAGAAGAGATGAAGGGTAAAGAACTGGAATATGTGGAATATGAACAGCTTATGCCCTTTGTCAGTGTCCCCGAAGGCAAGAAGGCCTTTATAGTAACCCTTGCCGACTATGTAACCGTTGAAGATGGTACTGGTATAGTTCATACCGCTCCTGCCTTTGGTGAGGATGACTATGATACAGGTATGAGATATAATCTGCCAGTATTGCAGCCGGTAGATGAGGATGGAAAGTATTTCGAGACTCCCTGGAAGGGGACCTTTGTAATGGATGCTGATCCAGAAATAATAAAATGGCTGGCTGAGGAAGGCAAACTTTTTAGAAAACAAAAAGTAACCCATAACTACCCCCATTGCTGGAGATGTAATACACCACTGCTTTATTATGCAAAGCCCAGTTGGTATATTGAGATGACCAGGCTTAAAGATAAGCTAATAGAAAATAATAATCAGGTAGAATGGTATCCTCCTTTCGTGGGTGAGAAAAGGTTTGGCAATTGGCTGGAAAACCTTAATGACTGGGCCATCTCCCGAAGCAGGTATTGGGGCACACCTCTTAATATCTGGAGATGTGAATGTGGTCATGATGAGAGTATTGGGTCCCGAAAGGAACTGGTTGAGCGGGCAATTGAAGATATAGATGAAAGCATTGAACTTCATAGGCCCTATGTTGACGAGGTTCATTTAGAATGTCCAAAATGCGGTGGCACTATGACCAGGGTTAAGGACGTAATCGACTGTTGGTTTGATAGCGGTTCCATGCCCTTTGCTCAGCATCATTATCCCTTTGAAAATAAGGCAATCTTTGATGATCTTTTCCCAGCTGACTTTATATGCGAGGGTATAGACCAGACCAGGGGATGGTTCTATTCACTCATGGCTATATCAACCTTTGTTAAGGGAGTATCCCCTTACAAGAGGGTATTGGTAAACGATTTGATTCTGGATAAAGAGGGCAAAAAGATGTCCAAATCCAGAGGCAATACCGTCGATCCCTTTGAGCTGTTTGACCAGTATGGTGCCGATGCCCTAAGATGGTATCTAATACATGTATCACCACCCTGGACACCTACCCGCTTTGATATGGACGGACTTAAAGAGGTTGTTAGCAAGTTCTTTGTTACCATAAAGAACGTATACAATTTCTTTACCCTGTATGCCAACACCGACAATCTAGATCCCAAGGAATTCTTTGTGGATTACAAGGATCGAGCAGAACTGGATAGATGGATCCTATCCAAATATAATAACTTGAAGAAAGCTGTAGAAGAGGATATGGAAGCCTATGATCTGACCAGGGCTGTAAGAAGAATTCAGGATTTTGCCAATGAAGATCTGTCCAACTGGTATATCCGACGCTCCAGAAGAAGGTTCTGGGATCCAGAGCTGACACAGGATAAAAAGGCTGTATACAATACCACCTATGAAGTTCTGGTAGGACTATCCCAGTTGATAGCACCTTTTGCTCCCTTTATTTCTGAAGAGATATATAAGAATTTAACAGGTGAGCTGTCAGTGCATCTTAGCTATTATCCTAAGGCGGATCTGGAGCTTGTAGATGAGAAAGTAGAAGAGCGAATGGATCTGGTAAGGAGCATGGTGACCTTAGGTCGTGCTGCTAGAGAGTCAGCCCGCATCAAGGTGCGTCAACCCTTACAAAAAATCTATGTTGATGGTAAATACGAGGATTTGATATGGGATCTAGTACCCTTAATCAAGGAGGAGCTGAATATCAAAGAAGTAGTGTTTGCCAAAGATTTGAACCAGTATATGGACTTTACCATTAAGCCAAACTTTAGGGTATTAGGACCTGTCCTTGGATCAAAGCTTAAGGCTTTCCAGAAAGCTTTAGCACAGCTTGATGCATCAGTGGTTGCCCCAATGTTGGAAGCAGGACAAAGCTATACCATTGACCTGGACGGAGAGCCCTTTGAAATAAATAGTGATAATGTACTGATAACCATAGCAGCAAAAGAAGGCTTTAATGTAATTATGGAGAATAACGTCTTTGTAATCTTAGATACCACCATAACCCCTGAACTTAGGGATGAAGGATATGCAAGAGAATTTATCTCCAAGATTCAGCAAATGAGAAAGAATAATGACTACGAGGTGACAGACAATATCCGTATATACTTCGATGGAGATGAAGAGATTACAAAGGCACTACAAAGCTATGAGGATTACGTCAAGAATGAGACTTTGGCGGTAAGCATTGAAAGTGTGTCAGACTCCTCAATGGAGAGGTTTGACATAAACGATCATGATACGGGTATCATGATAGAAAGAGTTTAAGCAGAAAACTAAATAAGACAGTTCGAAACCATCCTGTCTATAAACAAAACTATGGAGACCAATACCCTGGGGATATTTTGTGTTCTCCAGGGTATTTTAATTTCTAAAGGAAAAGGTGATATAATGGATTTTAACATGGACAAAAGAACAAGATTTATTGTAGAAGCTGCCATCCTTGCAGCTGTTTATGCTGTTATAACGATTATTTTAGCGCCTATTAGCTATGGACAGATTCAAGTAAGGGTATCGGAAGCTTTGACTATCCTGCCATACTTTACACCTGCAGCAGTACCTGGACTGTTTGTAGGCTGTATTGTTTCTAATATTTTTGGAGGCGGCGGCCTAATCGACATAATTTTTGGAAGCTTAGCTACTTTAGTAGCCGCAATACTATCTCGAAAGATGAGAAAACCATGGTTGGTTCCCCTGCCACCAGTGGTTGTTAACGGGTTTGTTATTGGATGGGTCTTATATAGGATATACGGACTGCCATACTGGCCTAGTGTGGGAACAGTAACGGCAGGACAGCTTATAGCCTGCTATGGATTAGGTTATCCACTGATATTAGTATTAGAAAAGCATAAGGAAAAAATATTTGGCAAAGTTAGTTAGGAAATATATGGGGAAAAATCAAACCATTTTCTTGATTTATGGGTTAGTACTAGGAATATGACAGCTATAAGAGCTAAAAGGGTTTCTGTTCCCCATATTCCTAGGAAATCCATAAGCAAGGGCAGAACCAGGTTAATTAGGGTGTGGATTAAGATGGAGTATAGTAAATAGATATATTTTCTATTCCTTACACCATATAGAACCAATAGGGATAAACCTATATGGATAAATATGGTGAACAATCTTTCCAGACCTCCTGCAAGGAAGGTAGCCGGAGTCAATGAGGTAAGTTGATCCCTTATAGTATCTGCCATTTCAGCTGGAAGCTGTTTTGCTATAAGACTATCAAAAGTGCCGGAGTTAATAGCCAGACTAAGTAAAATATTGTTTACGCTGGACAGGCCTATATACATGGACTCTATTCCGCCATGGCCAATACCAAAAGCCACTCCCTCTTTCCATTCTAAGCTGTTATTTAAGATGAATCTAAAGCTTAAGAATCTACCTGTTTCCTCAAAAATGCCAGCGGAAAGAGCTAGTAGAAGAGTTGCAAGGAAGACACTGGAATTTACCAGGCTTTTATACCAGTCTGTCAGCTGTAGTAATTGAAGCAAAGGGATCCTAATTATAATTTGTGTTACTGTAAAGCAGAGAACTCCTACAAAGAAGGATTTTATAGCTGCTTTTTCTTTTTTGTAGAAAAGTATGGCTAGCACAATGGGAGCTAAAAACTGGATAACAAGGGCAATGCCCATAAAGATTATAGATAAATTGCTTATCATAACGCCACTCCTTATCTAAAAACATTGATAGAGGATGAATACCACTCCTTTGCTTTATAGCTTAATACTACAGCTATTAGGGCTATTAAAGCTAAAAGGGCTTCAGTTCCCCAAACTCCAATTAATTTATTTAAAGAAGACAAGGGTAGATTAATTAAAATGTGTATAATTACAGCATATATAGAATATCTATGCTTATCATTCCTTATGCCATATAGGGCCAATAAGGTTAATCCAATCTGGATGCTCAGAACAAACAGGCTTTCCAGACCTGCAGCCAGAAAGATGCTGGGTGCCGTAGTAATCAGCATCTTTTGAACTGGAACAGCTACTTTGAATTTAGAAAAAGCTTTATAATTTATAGCAAGAGTGGCCAAAATTTTGTTTGCGCTGGACAGGCCAGCAAAGATAGACTCCATTCCCCCAAAGCCTAGGCCAAAAGCTATACCATCTTTCCAATCCCATTGCTTCTTTAGAAACAAGATAAATCCCTTTACTCTTGCTATTTCTTCCAAAAATCCTACTACGGAGACAAAAAAGAAGGATGCAAGAAATACGCTTGACCTGGCAAAATTTTGATACCAGGAGGTTGACTGCAAGGCATGGATTAAAACTATTTCAACAACTATATGAGTTATTATAAAGGATATAAGGCCCACAATAAAGGGTTTTTTTGTGATTTTTTTCTTCCTGTATAAATAAATGGCCAAAGCAATAGGAACGATAAACTGTATAATGAACGCTATAGCCAAATAAAATAAGGACAAGTTATTAACTGTTGCATTTTCTACCATATGATCAGCACTCCCTAGAAATAATGATAATTAATCATTTTTATATCCATGGATACTAGTATACTACACAAAACGGGTTTTGGTACTGCTGGCTGACCAAGAGAAAAAGAGATAAATTCAGAAAATGGAGAATAATAGGAAGTATTGGTCATAAAGGGGACAGGAAGGGACTATTCAGCAGAACAGTAACAAATAAACTGTTTACGGTAATGACAAATAATGATAACATATATCTATGTAGGTACAAGAATAGAATATTTTTGATTAGTAAGATAAATTTAGGAGGATTCTAGTGGATAATACTAAGATAAAGGATTTCCAGGTGGGCAAGATTACCCAGGGATTTTTTATGATAAAATCGTCTACTGTTAGAATGACTACCACTAACAGTGAATACATGGATTTTATATTGTCGGACAGGACTGGTGAGATCAATGCCAAATGGTGGGAATATAAAAAAGAAATAGGAGATTATTTTATACCGGGAACACTGGTAAAGGTTCGTGGCATGGTAACTGAATGGCAGGGAAAACTGCAGTATAGAGTTGACAGGATTAGGCTTATTAACTCTCAAGATAATGTAAATCCCGAAGATTTTGTTAATACTGCTCCCTTAAAACCAGAGGATATGCTGGGGGAGATTTTAAAATATGTAATACAGATTAAGAATCGGGATATCAAAGAAATAGTCAGCTGTGCCTTAAATGAAAAAAAGGAAAGGCTAATGTATTATCCGGCAGCAATGAAGAATCATCATTCTATTCGCTCCGGCCTTCTTTATCATATATTGACCATGCTAAGGCTGGCTGAAAGAGTATGTGAAGTCTATCCTCATCTAAACAGGGATCTTTTATATGGAGGAGTCATCCTTCATGACTTGGAAAAGATAGGTGAGATGGATTCCAATGATTTGGGTATTGTATCCAATTATACCATAGAGGGTATGCTGCTGGGACATATAGTTCAAGGTATAAAGATGATAGAGAGGATAGGCAGACAGGTGAGTGCCGACCCGGAGATTGTTATATTACTGCAGCACATGCTTTTAACACACCATTATGAGCCTGAGTTTGGCAGCCCCAAAAGGCCCATGATACCTGAAGGTGAGATACTCCATTACCTGGATGTTATGGATGCCAGGATGTATGATATGCAGAAGGAACTGGAAGGGATAAAGGAAGGGGAGTTTACAGACAGGATCTGGGTACTCCATAACAGACAACTATATAAATACATATTAAAAGAAGATGAAGATGAAGAATCTATAAACTTAAAATAAACCAGAAACTTTTGGAAGGGCGTCATGCTTATTCCATTAAGGATAATGAGAAAATAAGTTATAAACTAAATTAAAGAGGGGAGCCTGCTATGAAGGAGAGTTTAATGTATTTTAATATCTTTCCAAGGATTGTTGCTGAGGGACAAAGTACAACCATTAGGGTAGAGCCGCTTTACAGCCACAAAAAGATAAAGGAAGAGGCCAGGTATAAGTTAGTTCACAGTCCCATGGAAACCAGAGGGATAGGCCAGGGAGAGTCCTTTAAGAGAATAAGCAGCATCCAGCCTAAAGATGGTGTTTTTGAGTTTACTCTTACCTTTGAAGGCGAACAGGAGCATAATATAGACATTTTGGAGGTCACAGGCCAGGAGGAAAGGGTATACTGCAGCTTTAGTGTATACTCTCTCAAGGAAGATCTATACAACTTAAGACCCTATAAGGGAGATATGCACATGCACAGCCACTATTCCGATGGACAGGAATCACCCGCTTATGTAGCGGCTGCATGCAGAAGGGAAGGCCTTGATTTTATGGCCCTAACTGACCATGGGCAGTACAAGCCCTCTTTAGAGGCACAGCAAGCATTTGAGAATGTGGAGATTGATCTTAAAATTTATCCAGGTGAGGAGATACATCCGCCGGATAACGATGTACATATGATAAACTTTGGCGGTAATTTTAGCGTAAATGAACTAATTGAAGACCAAAGTGAAACCTATTTTAACGAAGTTGAGGAGATAAAAGAGAGGGAGAAGGCTCCTCTTTCAGAAGAGGAACAGTATAAGTATGCCTCATGTAAATGGTGCTTTGATAAGATACGTCAAGGTGGAGGACTGGCCATATACTGCCATCCCTACTGGATACATAACAGGGTCTACAACGTTTCCATCGACCTTCACAATTATATATATGAAAAACAACCCTATGATGCCTTTGAGCTAATTGGTGGATTTCATATCCATGAAGCTGAATCCAATCATCTTCAGGTGACCTATTACCAGGAGCAAAGAGCCAGGGGAATCCAAGTGCCCATAGTAGGTGTCACCGATGCTCATGGTTGTGATAACGGTCAACTATTTGGCTGGTATTATACCATAGTTTTTTCACAGGATTTGGAACTTCCCAGCTTAATTAAGAGTATAAAGGATTTAAAGAGTGTTGCTGTAGAGGCTTTGCCAGGTAATCCTGTTAGGGTTTATGGGCCCCACAGGCTGGTCAAGTATGCACTGTTTTTAATTAGAGAAGTATTTCCTATTCATGATGAGCTCTGTCGTGAGGAAGGAAAGCTGATGCTGGAATTCATAGCAGGGAATCAAGATGCTTCCCGTATAATGAAGAGTTACAAGGGACGAGTAGCAAGAAGAATGAGCAAGTACTGGGGCTAGAAATAATTATATATAATAGGGGGCGGATATGGTGGTAACTTATGATGATTATATCAAAGGACTTAATGGAGACAATCCACAATCAAGGCTGGACAGCCTAAAAGAGCTGAAAAAAGCAATTGATAGGGGAGACATACCTAAATCTGATGATAAAGGATATGTCAACAACCATATACACACCACTTATTCTTTTTCTCCTTACTCTCCTACTAAAGCTGTTTGGATGGCTTATAGGGCAGGGCTGACTACAGCCGGTATTATGGACCACGACTCTATCTCAGGCGCCAGGGAGTTTATTGAGGCGGGGAAAATTATGGGCATGGCTACTACCATAGGGGTAGAATGCAGAGTGGACTTTACACAAACCCCTCTTAGGGGCAGGCGGATTAACAATCCTGACCAGGATGACATAGCTTATGTAGCCCTTCATGGTATTCCCCATACACAAATCCAAAAGGTCAAGGAATTTTTTGCACCCTTCACAGAGGAGAGAAATAAGCGAAATAGGCAGATGGTGGATAATATAAACCGTATATTTAACAAGCACGGTATACAGCTGGATTTTGATAAGGACGTTGTTCCCTTATCCCAGTACCATGATGGGGGCAGTATTACTGAAAGACATCTTTTGTTCGCCTTGTCTAAAAAACTGGTTCAGGCATTGGGAAAGGGACAAAGACTTTTAGACTTTTTAATTTGTAATCTAGGTATTGAAGTTAAACCCAATATAGAAAAATATCTATTAGATGAGAGCAATGATTTTTATGAATATGATCTACTGGGTGTTCTAAAAAGCGATTTAGTTGAGATGATCTATGTAGATGCTACCCCGGAATGCCCCGATGTGAGAAAGGTAATAGAGTTTTCCAAGGAGATTGGTGCTATATCTGCCTACGCATATTTAGGAGATGTAGGGGATTCTGTGACAGGGGATAAAAAGACCCAAAAGTTTGAGGATGACTATTTAGATCTGCTCTTTGATGTTATTAAGGATCTGGGTTTTGACGCAGTTACCTATATGCCAACCAGAAATACTATGGATCAGCTAAAAAGGGTCAAGGAGCTATGTACCAAATATGAACTCTTTGAGATTAGTGGAGAGGATATTAATTCACCCCGACAGTCCTTTGTATGCCAGGCTATAAATAATCCCTTATTCCAGAATTTGATAGATTCTACATGGGCTTTAATTGGCCACGAGATTGCGGCTACTAAGGACATTTGTGATGGAATGTTTTCCAGTAAAACCATTAGCAAATATCCAGATATAAATGAGCGCATTCAGGTGTATAAAAAGCTAGGTATGGAAGAACTAAGAGGAAGGTAGTTTGCCTTCCTCTTATTCCATCCCCAAATTATCAGCCAATTGATCAACTGCCTGATCGGCGTATTCGGGAATTTTTTTGACGAATTTCTCCAGACTATTATCATTTTCTAAAGTGGTTATCTTTAGTAAATGCATTATAGGGCAAAATCTAGTAATACCAGTAGCTATTTTCATTGCCCCTAAAGTTACCATGGTTTTTGAAGAACTGATAACACCCATACCTAATAAGGAAAAACCTATGGAAAGGCGGATATGAGCATCTAAAGTTCCCACATTTTTTTTCATAAACTCATCCCCTTAAATTTGTTTTTAACTTTCATTACAGCTTGATTATTAGTCTTCCCCTTTACAGTAAAAAAAATGAGCCAGGCTATAAACTTATATTCATGTATTACATATCTTTTTCCGTTTAAATATCATCCTTATAGTATCCCATTGACCTGGATATATATATAGGATAATATGGGATTAATATTTCTCCTGATAAATGATCATTATTAAAATAGATTGGGAAAAAGTATAAAAACAGTTAATAACTGCAATTTGAGGTGTAATACTTGAGTAAATACTGTGATATTCTAATAATAGGTGCAGGTCCGGCAGGTCTTTTTACAGCCATTAATTGTGCCGGTATAAATGGTGTTAAAGTTGCCATATTGGAGAAAAATCCAAGGGCAGGGAGGAAACTTTTAATTACAGGAGGGGGACAATGTAATCTTACTCATGCTGGACCAATGGATGATTTCTATAATCATTATGGATCCAATAGCCGATTTCTAAGGTCTTCATTCAATAGATTTACTAATAGAGATCTGCTGAATTTTTTTATGGAGCGAGGAATTGATTTTATAGAAACGGTTGAAGGTAAGATTTTACCCAGTTCCCTAAAAGCCCAGGATATCCTGGATGTATTGTTGCAGGAATGCAGAAAAAAGGGAGTATCTATACTTTATAATGAGCATGTCCAAGAAGTAATCCAGAAAAAAGACCGATTTATTGTAAATACAAGAACCAATGTTTATTCTAGTAAGGCATTGGTAATAGCAGTAGGAGGAAAATCCTATCCATCTACCGGTTCAACAGGGGATGGTTATAAACTGGCTTCCAGCCTGGGCCATACCATAATAGAACCTAGACCAGGATTAACTCCTTTATATATATATGATTATCCCTTTGGGGAACTAGCTGGGATATCCCTTGAAAATATAGAGATAACCCAATGGAGAAATGATAAAAAGATAGGGACCTGGAGGGGAGATGTATTGTTTACCCATAGGGGCTTATCCGGTCCGGGCATCCTAAATAGTTCACGATATATTGAGCCTGGAGATATAGTAAGGCTGAATTTTATAGATGCGCCTAGCTTAGAGAAAAGCAGACAGGAATTGGATGGGATATTAACCGAGAATGGCAGGCAACTGGTAAAAACCGCTGTTAGTACTTATAATCTACCTCGCAGATTAATGGACAGGCTTATTAGCTTGGCAGGTATTTCCAGGGATGACAGATGTGCTCATTTAAGTAGGGATAAGCGCAACAAGCTTGCAGAGTTTCTCTCCTCTTTTCCTATGAAGGTAGAAAAATTGGGTGGCTTTAATATTGCCATGGTGACTTGTGGGGGTGTGAGCTTAAAAGAGATAAAGCCCAATAACATGGAATCAAAGCTTATACCTAACCTATTTTTTGTTGGGGAGATTCTAGATATTGACGGTGATACAGGAGGATACAACCTCCAGGCTGCCTTTTCTCAAGGATATATGGCAGGCAGGTATCTAAAAAGCATTTATTCTGTTAATATTTAAGAAAAATGCAATATTTTGAGATATTCCTTTTACTATTGGGCTTTTTATTATATAATAAACTTAAGTTATATTATAATCATTATAATTATAAATAATAATTATGATTATATTCCAACCGGTAATACAAATTAATGAATCATTAGTGTTATTTTTAGTATACAGTCATTTAAAAGCACATAAGAGGATGTCTATATTCCTGTCTAATTTAATATATAGGGGTGGGGTAGATGGAGCCAATTATTAGAACCGAAAATCTTTGTAGGGATTTCCCATCGGGTAGGGAAGTAGTTCATGCACTTAGAGATGTAAACATATCTATAAGGCCTGGAACTTTAACAATTCTTAGGGGACGATCTGGTTCGGGAAAAACTACGCTCATAAATTTATTAGGTGCTTTAGACAGGCCTACTCGGGGTGATATATATTTATACGACCAGAAAATCTCAGATATGCCAGAAAACCAACGGGATGAACTGCGCCGCGTTGATATGGGATTTGTATTTCAGTCTGTTGCTCTAATTGGATTAATGACAGCCTATGAAAATGTAGAGTTTGCCCTGCGAATTGCAGGCTATGATAAAAAGAAAAGAAGAGAGCGAGCCCAGGAATGTCTGGAATTTGTAGGGCTGGGCAATAGGATGAATCACAGACCCCATGAATTGTCTGGAGGAGAACAGCAGCGTGTAGCCATTGCGCGTGCCATAGCTCATCGTCCTAAAGTTATATTTGCTGATGAGCCTACTGCTGAGTTGGATACCCAAATGGGACTTCAGGTAGTAAAGGTGTTTCGTGATCTGGTAGCCAAAGAAAAGCTCACTGTTGTTATGACTACCCACGATCCCAATATGATGGAATTAGCAGATCATGTTTATACTTTAGAAGACGGCCAAATAATTGAAGCCATATAGATAGGGTCAGAGAGAGGAAGGATGCTCCGATGATTGTATGTGAAAATTTAGTTAAGATATATAAAACGGATGAGATTGAGGTAGTAGCCTTGTAGGGATTGGACCTGGTGGTAGAAAAAGGCGAACTTATGGCCATTATCGGAAACAGTGGCAGTGGCAAATCCACTCTCCTAAATATGATAGGAGGACTGGATAGGCCTTCTGCAGGAAAGCTCTATGTAGATGGCAAAGATTTGCTTAAGTTTACTGACAGGGAGCTTGTCAAATATAAAAGGGAGACTGTTGGCTTTGTATGGCAAAATAATGCTAGAAATCTAATACCCTACCTTACGGCTCAGGAAAATGTGGAACTACCCATGATGTTTCTTAGAAGTCAGCGGGAAAGGCATAATAGAGCAAAAGAACTGCTGGATATGGTGGGTTTGAGCCATAGGCGCAATAATAAATTGGAGCAACTATCTGGTGGAGAACAGCAGCGTGTAGCCATAGCTATAGCTTTAGCCAACCAGCCAAAGCTGCTATTGGCAGATGAACCTACAGGCGCAGTAGATACCAGGACGGCTGCACAGATTTTAGATGTATTTCGTGATCTTAATAGCAACTTGGGATTGACCATTGTTATCGTTACCCACGATCAGCAGGTATCAAGAAAGGTAGACCGTGTTGTAGCTATTAGGGACGGAAGAACCAGTAGTGAGTTTATTAGAAGACGGTCCTATAAAGAAGAGCTTGAGGCCATGGAAAGTCTTGATGCTATGGAGGAACAGGAGGACACTCATGAGGAGCTGGCAGTTCTGGATAGAGCAGGCAGACTTCAAATACCTAGAGAATATTTAGAGCGTTTAGGCATGATGGGTGCTAAGAAAATTAAAGTTGAGCTGGAAGATGATCGGATTGTATTAGTCAAGCCCGAAGGACAGGAAAAAAAGGCTAAAGCAAAATAGGAAATTGGGTTTAGGTATAGTAAATTAGGGTTAAAGAAATAATAGATTAATAAGATAAGGTTTGGTGAAAGCAATGGCAGTAAGGTATAAAAGGCAGTATAGCCTTATTATTCAGGACCTGGTGGAAGCCTTAAAGCATTTGGAGGGCTACTACAGGTTAATTGGGTTTGATGACAAGGGATGGAACAGGCTGGATGAGGAGCAGCAGTATGAATGTCTAAAGACCATGTCCCACGATATAATCTATGGATTAGGGACAGAGCCCATAATTGAGGTAGGCAATGGGAAGGTTCAGTACGAATCGCAGCTGGCCCAAATTAGAGTTTTTGATGGTGACAATTGTGTTCATGTGGTCAGGTTAAATTAATAATAAGACTTAAGTAAGAGGAGATAATAGGCTTTTATTGTCTCCTTTTTGATTGCCCTGAAAACCCCTATGAAATAGACCTGTAAGATTATAACAGTTGATAGCAGCATGTAGGCCATGTTAGTATATCTATACATATATATAATTATATATATAGTTTGTGAGGTTTAAGGGGTGTTTCAGATGGATGGAATAGCACTGTTAGAGCAAGAAGCCAGATACTGCTTTAACTTTCTTTGGGAACATACAAACACAGATATTAATAGCCCAGGATATGGTTTAATAATAGATACTACAGATAAACCCGAAGTAGCCAGCATTGCATCAGTGGGTTTTGGGCTTAGCGCCATACCAATAGGGGTTGAAAGAGGCTGGATAACCTATGAACAGGGTTATGAAAGGACATATAGCACACTAAAAACTTTAATACACAATGTAGACCAATATAAGGGCTTTTATGCTCATTTTACAGATATTAAAACCGGTAAAAGGTATAATAACTGTGAGTACTCCACCATAGACACTGCAATATTGGTAAATGGTGCTATTACCTGTGGTGAATATTTTGATGGACAAATAAAAGAATTGGCTGAAGAAATATATAAGAGAGTAGATTGGAATTTTATCGTTGATAAGGAAAACAAATGGTTTTATATGCATTACTGGCCGGAAATTTACCCTGAAGGTCACTCCGGTTTAGGAGGACAATGGGACTATTTTGCAGAGCAGCTTATGATGTATATACTAGGGGCAGGTTCTCCTACTTCTAAGGTAGGACCTGAGCTATATTACAATATGGGCAAATTAATAGGCAGGTACAAAGGGGAAATATATATTAGAGGCTGGTATAATTCCCTCTTTATACACCAGTTTTCTCATGCATGGTTTGACTTTAAAAAATACTTTGATAGAGATGGCATTAATTGGTTTGACAACTCAGTTAAGGCAACCTTGGCTAATAGGCAGTACTGCATAGACAATCCTGAGGGATTCAGAACCTTTGGTGCAAATTCCTGGGGTCTTACTGCATGTGCAGGACCTAAGGGCTATTGTGGCAGATACGGAATCCTGCCTTCAGGAATTGTAGAGGATGTAAACAGTAACGACGGTACTGTGCCTATATGTGGTGCGGCAGGATCACTACCCTTTACGCCCAAGGAGTCTATACAAGCACTTTTGTATGCATATGAAAATTTTCCTCAACTATGGGGGGAATACGGGTTTTATGATTCCTATAATCTGGATCAGGATGAGCCCTGGTTTTCCAAAGAGTATATTGGTATAAATAAGGGAATTACACTACTTATGATAGAGAATTATTTAAGCGGGCTTATATGGGAGCTATATATGAATAACTCATATATCAAAGAGGCTACAAAAACTTTGATGTTTAACAGTGTTAAAGACAGGTTATCAGCATAAACAGATAGAATAATACCAGTGTCAATAAGAAAAATTAATAAGAGGCTAAGCTTGCTTAAAATTACGGAATAAATATGGAATTCCCTAAAGAATATGGTAAAATAGGAATACCTTATCTAATAGGGATTAGCCTAATAACACTGTTATGAAGGAGAAACTTATGAGAAGAGTAGTAGTTATAGTAATGGATAGTGTTGGTATAGGTGAACTTCCTGACGCTGCCAGGTATGGTGATGAGGGCAGTAATACCTTGGGTAATATAGCAGCTCAGGTGAAAGATTTTAAGCTGCCCAATCTGCAAAAATTGGGATTAGGCAATATAGATGGTATAAAAGGATTTGAAGGGATTCAAAATCCAGTGGCATGTTTTGGAAAAATGGCTGAAAAATCTGCAGGTAAGGACACCACTACAGGCCATTGGGAGATAATGGGCATAGTTATGTCCAAACCCTTCCCTACATACCCTAAGGGATTTCCCCAAGAGATAATATCAAAATTTGAGCAGAAGATAGGCACATCTGTATTGGGAAATATCCCGGCATCAGGAACTAAAATAATTGAAGAATTAGGCAAAGAGCATATGGATACTGGCTATCCAATTGTATACACCTCAGCTGACAGTGTATTTCAAATAGCTGCACATGAAGACATAATACCTGTGCAAAGGCTTTATGAAATTTGTCAAATCGCAAGAAATATTCTAACCGGCGATCATGCTGTTGGCAGGGTTATTGCAAGGCCTTTTATAGGAGAGCCAGGAAACTTTACCCGAACCGACAGAAGGCGGGATTTTTCTTTGGACCCTATTCATGAAACTGTCTTGGATAATGCCCTGGAAAAAGGGCTTGAAATAAAGGCAGTAGGCAAGATTGTAGATATATTTAATGGCCGAGGGGTCACCCAGTCCGTATCTACCCAAGGAAACATGGATGGAGTGGACAAAACAATAGACTTTATTAATGAGGATTTTGGAGGTATAATATTTACAAATCTTATTGATTTTGATATGTTATACGGACACAGAAATGACATAGAGGGATATGCTAAAGCCCTGACCCTGTTCGATGCAAGGATTCCAGAGCTTATTGGGGCACTGAAGGAGGAGGATATACTGATAATCACCGCTGATCATGGCTGTGATCCAACAACACCTAGTACAGATCATTCAAGGGAGTATGTTCCCCTTTTAGTGTATGGAAAGAAACTAAAACAGGGTATCAATCTTGGAACAAGGTCTACCTTTGCAGATGTGGGAGCCAGTATATCACAATACCTGGGAATAAAAGAGCCTAGGCAAGGCTTAAGCTTTATTCAAGAAATAATATAGAAAAGAGGGGGAAGATGTGAAAAAGACACCGCTTTATGAGACCCATACAGCATTGGGTGGAAAGATAATTAATTTTGGGGGATGGGCACTGCCGGTCCAATATTCCAGCATATTAAAAGAGCACCACGCTGTTCGAAATGCAGCAGGGTTATTCGATGTTTCCCATATGGGTGAAATACTTATTGAGGGTAAGGATGCCCAGGAATACTTACAGCACATGATTACTAATGACATTTCAAAGATGTCCCAAGGCAGGGCAGTATATTCACCTATGTGCTATAGAAACGGAGGTACTGTAGATGACCTGCTCATCTACAAGCTGGAAGAAAATAAATATTTGCTTGTAGTGAATGCATCAAATACTGAAAAGGACTATGAATGGTTAATGGAGAATTGTACCAGTGATGATCTGCTAATAAAAGATGTATCATCAGACTATGGATTAATAGCCATCCAGGGGCCCGCAAGTCAGAAAATCCTGCAAAAACTCACCTCTACTCCTTTAGATGAGATTCGCTTCTTTAGATTTGCAGATAATGTGGAAGTTGGCGGGGTTAAGGCGATTGTGTCCCGTACTGGGTATACTGGGGAAGATGGCTTTGAACTATATGTTCCTTCCTATCAAACGGTAAACTTGTGGGATAGAATAATGGAAGCAGGTGCTGGTGAGGGCTTGGTTCCTGCAGGTTTAGGTGCCAGAGATACATTGAGGTTTGAAGTGGCACTTCCCTTATACGGTCAGGAGCTATCTCCAAATATTTCACCCCTGGAAGCAGGATTAGGTCGTTTTGTAAAGCTAAACAAGCAGGATTTTATTGGTAAGGATGCCCTCTTAAGACAGGCTGAGGAAGGACTAAAACGCAAGCTGGCAGGCTTTGAAATGGTAGATAAGGGTATGCCAAGGACAGGCTACAAGGTCCTGGCTGATGAAAAGGAAATAGGCTTTGTTACCAGTGGCGGTCTGGCACCAACCCTTAAGAAGAACCTGGGGTTGGCACTGGTCAATGTCCAGCATTCTAATCTAGGTGATGAATTTTATGTTCAAGTAAGAGGAAAGTCCTTAAAGGCAAAGGTAGTAAGCACACCTTTTTATGCTAAATAACATAACAAGTAACAGCTAAAAACTAAATGTTAAGATTTGCAGCCAAATCAGCGAAGGTGTTCCCTTATAAACAGCAAATTATGTTGTCGGTGTGATAATGGTTTACTTAGAACAATAAGAAAATTTGATAATGATGCATATAAATATAAAAATAAGGAGGAAACAACATGAAAGTATTAGAAGATTTAAAATATGCCAAGGGGCATGAATGGGTGAGAGTGGAAGGAAACAAGGCTTACATAGGAATTACAGATTTTGCACAAGACGAATTAGGTGACATAGTATATATAGAACTGCCTGAAGCGGGAATCCATGTGGATGTTGATGATATTATAGGGAGTATAGAATCCGTTAAGGCTGCTGCTGATGTTTATGCTCCTGTTTCAGGAGAAATAATAGAGGTTAACGAAGAGCTGGAAAACAGCCCCGAGTTGGTAAACGAGGACCCTTATGATGCATGGATTGTAGTTATCGATATGGCAGATAGCGGAGAGCTGGACAATCTGATGGATGCTGAGGAATATGAAAAGTTTTGTGAAGAGGAGGCTTAAGCATGTCCAGATACATCCCCAATACACAAGATGAAAGGCAAAAAATGCTTGAGGAGATAGGGTATTCGTCCATTGAAGAACTATTTGGGGATATTCCAAAGGAAATCAGACTAGATAAGGATATGGATATTCCAGGTCCCATGTCTGAGATGGAATTAATACGACACATGAGAGAACTGGCATCCTCTAACAAACACACAGGCCAGTATACATGTTTTTTAGGTGCAGGTGCCTATGATCACTATATTCCCTCAGTCATAGACCATATTATTTCCAGGGCTGAGTTTTACACCTCTTACACTCCTTATCAGCCGGAGATTAGCCAGGGCACCTTGCAGGCTATATTTGAATATCAGACCATGATCTGCGAGTTGACAGGCATGGATGTGTCCAACGCCTCTATGTATGATGGAGCATCAGCAGTTGCCGAGGCAATTCTCATGGCCTGCCAGGCAACCAGAAGAAGTCAGGCGGTAATAGCCAGGAGCATGCATCCTGAGTATAGGCAGGTAGCTGCTACCTATACCAAATTCCAGGACATCCCTATTATAGAAACAGGCTATAATGAAGATGGAACCATAGATATGGAGGCATTGGAAGAATCCATAACCCAGGAAACCGCAGCTGTAGTCATCCAATCTCCCAACTTTTTTGGAATCATTGAGGATATACAGCCAATAGCAGAACTGGCTCATAAGAACAAAGCCCTTTTGATAGTTTGTGCTGATCCTATCTCCCTGGCCATACTAAAGTCCCCTGGAGAATTGGGGGCAGATATAGTGGTAGGCGAGGGTCAGCCTCTAGGGAACCCCTTAAGCTTTGGTGGCCCCTACTTTGGTTTCTTTGCGACCACTCAAAAGCTTATGAGAAGGATGCCGGGCAGGATAGTAGGGGAGACTACGGATCAGGATGGTAATCGTGGTTTTGTCCTTACCCTTCAAACCAGGGAACAGCATATTCGCAGGGAAAAGGCCACATCCAATATATGTACTAATCAGGCCTTAAATTCTCTTATGGCTACTATCTACTTGTCCCTTATGGGTAAGGAGGGCTTGAAGGAAGTAGCGTATCAATGTGTGCAAAAATCTCACTACCTATATGATAGGCTGATTGATACTGGCCTATTCGTTCCAGTTTTCAAGGGGCCTTTCTTCAAGGAGTTTGCATTAAAGAGCAGTATTCCAGTAGAAAAGTTAAACCGTCATCTATTAGATAAGGGAATAATAGGAGGATATTCTCTTGAAAAAGCATATCCTGAACTGGACGGAGACTGGCTCATAGCGGTCACAGAAAAGCGAACCAGAGAGGAATTGGATGCTTTAGTGGAAAGGGTAGGTGAGATAGCTAATGAGTAGAAAGTTGATATTTGAACTTAGCTTAGCGGGTAAAAAGGGCTATTCCTTACCCCAGTTGGATGTTGATAAAAGGGAGATTGAGGAGCTTATTCCCGACAAGCTATTAAGAGACAAGGATGCTAATCTACCAGAGGTCAGTGAACCGGAAGTGGTCAGACACTATACCAGTATATCCAGGTTAAATCATGGTGTAGATGTTGGTTTTTATCCCCTGGGTTCATGTACTATGAAATATAACCCCAAAATTAATGAGGATGTATCAAGAATAGAAGGCTTTTCAATGGTTCATCCTTATCAATGTGAAGAGACAGTTCAAGGTTCTTTAAGGCTTTTGTATGAACTAAATAAAATGTTGTGCCAGATTACAGGGATGGATGAAATAACCCTGCAGCCTGCCGCTGGATCCCATGGTGAGCTTACAGGTATGATGATTATCAAAGCTTACCATAAAAATAGAGGTGAAGATAATAGGAATAAGATCCTGGTACCAGACAGTGCTCATGGAACAAATCCTTCATCTGCTGCCATGGCAGGTTTTGAGGTAGTGGAGATCCCTTCCAATGAGAGGGGTAGTGTAGATGTAGAAATTCTAAGGCAAATGGTAGGGCAGGACACTGCAGGTCTTATGCTGACTAATCCAAATACTCTGGGATTGTTTGAAGAGGATATAATAGAAATAGCCCAGATCGTCCATGATGCAGGGGGCTTGTTATACTACGATGGTGCTAACGCAAATGCTATAATGGGTATAACCCGCCCTGGGGATATGGGCTTTGATGTAGTACATCTAAACCTGCATAAAACTTTTAGCACACCCCACGGAGGAGGAGGACCTGGTGCAGGCCCGGTAGGAGTTGTCAAGGAACTGGTTCCCCTCTTGCCTAGTCCAGTAATACAGTTTGACGGGCAAAAATATTATTTAGACTATGACCGCCCCTTATCCATTGGCAGGATAAGATCCTTCTATGGTAATTTTGGGGTGGCTCTTAAAGCCTATGCCTATATATTGACTATGGGTGCAAAAGGCCTTCGTCAGGTGTCAGAAACGGCTGTGCTAAATGCTAACTATGTTATGGAAAAGCTAAAGCCTTATTATGATATAGACTATGATAGAATATGCATGCATGAATTTGTTCTATCGGCTCACAAGCAGAAACAAAAGGGTGTATCTGCTATGGATATATCCAAAAGGCTTATAGACTTTGGTTTCCATCCTCCCACCACCTATTTTCCTCTAATAGTAAAAGAGGCTCTTATGATTGAACCTACAGAAACTGAAAGTCGCGAAACCTTGGACGGGTTTATTAATGCCATGATAAAAATTGCAAAAGAGGCGGAGGAAGACCCCAGCAAGGCACAGACTGCGCCTCATAAGGCACCCATTGGACGTATGGATGAGACAAAGGCTGCAAGAAAACCCAAATTACGCTGGAACCCGGAAGAATAGGGAGGAAAGCCGTTTATGAATGTATTTGATATTATCGGCCCTATAATGGTGGGGCCCTCCAGCTCCCATACTGCAGGTGCTGCTAGAATTGGCAAAATTGTCAGAAATCTGTTAGGTCAAGAGCCGGTGGAAGCCATTATTGAGCTTCACGGCTCTTTTGCTCAGACATACAAGGGACATGGTACCGACAGGGCTATTATAGGTGGCCTTTTGGGTTTTGACCCCCATGATCTAAGGATACGTGACAGTCTCAATATAGCAGCCAAGCAAGGTTTCCATTTTACTATTAAGCAGGTAAATTTAAAGGATGCTCATCCAAATACTGCTAGAATCAGTGTAAGGGATGGTTCAGGAAAAAGGGTTGTAGTAACTGCTGCATCGGTGGGTGGGGGCAATGTTGTTGTTAGGGATATAAATGGTTTAGAGGTGGATTTTACGGGTAGAAGCCATACCATAATCATACCCCACAAGGATGCACCAGGGGTGGTAGCATCAGTAACAGGGCTTTTGTCTTCGTATAACATAAATATAGGTAAAATGAAAGTATATCGAAAAAGGCGGGGCGGAGAGGCTATAATGGTAATAGAAGTGGATCAGGAAATAGATCAGGCTGTTGCAGACAAATTGATAAAGCTGCCTTGTGTAAATGAAGTAACTGTATTAAATCCCTTGTAAGATAGATGAAGGAATATTATAAAAGATAATATAAGAATCAAATGGTATCCAGAGTTTGGAGGGGTAAAGGGCAAATGTTAAGATATGATAGTGTAGACGAGTTGATAAAGGCTGCGGAAGAAAGGGACAAAAACATATCAGACATAGTATTGGAAGATCAGGCACAAGAGTTGGGAAAAAGTACTGATGATATATATCATCAAATGGAAAACAACGCCAAGGTAATGGAGGAATCTATTCTTGATGCCCTTCATCCCCACACAAAATCCGCCAGTGGTTTAAGCGGTGGTGATGCATATAAGCTTTATATGGCTTTAGAGCAGGGTAAAAGTCTGGGAGGATCCCTTATGGATAAGGTGCTGATCAAGGCTTTAGCTATAGCCGAATCCAATGCTTCTATGGGCAGGATAGTAGCAGCCCCAACAGCTGGATCCTGTGGAATCTTGCCCTCTGTTTTACTGGCAGTACAGGAAGATAAGAAAATCCCACGACCCAGAATGATAATGAGCCTGTTTACAGCAGCAGGTATGGGCATGGTTATAGCAAAGAGAGCCAGCATTTCAGGGGCAGAGGGCGGCTGTCAGGCTGAGTGCGGTAGTGCCGCAGCCATGGCAGCAGCTGCCCTGGTGGAGATGCTGGGAGGTAGTCCCCGCATGGCAGGACATGCTTGTGCTATGGCTTTAAAAAGTGTATTGGGCCTGGTTTGCGATCCTGTAGCCGGACTAGTGGAAATCCCCTGCATAAAGCGTAATGCCACAGGTGCTATTAATGCTGTGGTGGCTGCACAGTTAGCTTTAGCCGGGATTGAAAGCCTTATCCCAGCAGATGAAGTCATAGATGCAATGAAAGAGGTAGGAGACTTACTGGTACCTTCCTTAAGGGAAACAGGAGAAGGGGGACTAGCAGCAACGCCAACAGCTAGAAAGCTGGCCAAAAAGATTTTTGAAGATAATAAGGAAAATGGATAAAACCCCAATAAAATCCTTTTTATCAAACCAGATTATTCTATGATAATTAGAGATTTCTAACGGGGATAATTATATTTGACTGGTGAGATAATAGGAAAAAAGGAGGTTTTATCTATGAAACACATAGCTGTACAAGAGGGTTTGACGCCTGTTATCAACTATCTTATAAGATCAGGTTATAAAGTTAGTGAGTTTAGTACCCGCCAAAAAGCCAGTAAAGATTTTTTAGATGGATTTGACGCCGTTGTTATGACTGGACTAGATGATAACTTCATGGGCATTCAAACCAGTAATAGCAACAGGCCAATTATAGAAGCCAGAGGCATGACTCCAGAGGATGTTAAGGCAGCTATTGAACAGAGAGTACAATAGTTAAAACATATACAAAAGACCTTTTGTTTAAAGGTCTTTTGTTCATTATATATAAGATGGCGGATTTATTAGTATATATTATTGATATAATAATATTTTTGGTATAATAGTAATCAAATTTGGAATGTGGATTAAGAGATAAAAAGAAGAAAAGAGGTATAAAATATGAAAATTGTTGTTTTAGACGGTTATGCTCTAAACCCAGGTGATTTAAGCTGGGATCCTATAAGAGAGTTAGGGGATGTTGAGATATACGATAGAACACCAGAGAATTTGATTATAGATAGAGCAAAAGGAGCACAAATCCTTTTGACCAACAAAACTCCTCTTAGTCAACAAACCTTGTCAAAATTACCGGATGTAAAGTATATTGGAGTATTGGCTACGGGATATAATGTAGTGGATATTGATGCAGCAAAAGAAAGGGATATAATTGTTACCAATGTACCAGCCTATAGTACCGATTCCGTAGCTCAATTGGTTTTTGCCCTACTATTGGAGCACTGCTACCATGTTCAGGATCACAGCAATGCTGTAAGAAGAGGAGACTGGAGCAATAGCAAGGACTTTACGTTTTGGAACTATCCCTTGATAGAGTTGGCAGGCAAGACTATGGGAATAATAGGGTTTGGCCGAATAGGACAGAAGGTAGCCGATGTAGCACAGGTTTTTGGCATGAAAGTTATTGCACACAGCAGGACCAAAACTGACCAGTCCCACAGGCAAAATTTTAGATGGGCAGAGTCCCTGGATGAGCTTTTACAGGAATCTGATGTGGTAAGTCTTCATTGTCCACTGTTTGAGGAGACTCGGGGACTTATCAATATGGATAGGTTAAGGAAAATGAAGAGAACAGCCTTCCTTATTAATACCTCCAGAGGTCCTGTTGTAGTAGAGGAGGATCTGGCAGAAGCTTTAAATAAAGGTATTATTGCAGGTGCAGGATTGGATGTTTTATCAGAAGAACCCCCTGCAAAGGATAACCCTCTTCTTACAGCAAAAAACTGTATAATCACTCCTCATATTGCCTGGGCTACTAAGGAAGCGCGGCAGAGGCTTATGAAGATAGCAACAGAGAATATAAAGGCCTTTCTGGAGGGAAATCATGCTAATATAGTAAATCCATAGCATAAATCCATAATATCTATATAAAAGAATCTATATCAAAAAAACTGGGCGAAATTTTTGCCTGGTTTTTTTGTTAATAAATGATTTGGTAGCTAATTTTTTGTGGTAAAATATAAACATAATTACCAAATCTTATTTGGTGTGTAAAGGGGGTTTAAATCATAAAAAGGGTAAAAACTTTCCAAGTTTTTCTAATCCTGACTCTGCTTTTTATATCCTTATGCTTTCCATCCCTTAATATAGTAGCAGATGATAGAAGCTATCAAATCAGTAATTATAAAGTAACCATTCATATTCAGCCCAACGGTGATGCCCATGTTAAAGAGGAGATTACCTATGATTTTGCCGGGGATTTTAATGGAGTTCTAAGGGATATAGATACGGACAGGACCGATGGTATTGAAGATCTTAAGGTATGGGTAGAACAGGAGCAGGAGATTAGAGAATTCCAGAAGTCAGAGGGACAGGGCGAAAATGTTTATGAACTGAACCAGGAAGACAACCTGGTCAAGCTGAAAGTTTATGAACCATCTAGCTATGAGGAAAAGACATTTATCTATGAATATACCCTTTTGAATGTAGCTGAAAAATATCAGGATATTGGTGTCTTTAACAGAAAGGTTATAGACAGTAACTGGGATGTACCTTTAGATAATATCCATATTACTATTAATATTCCTGAAGGTGCCAATAAAGAAGATCTCAAAGTCTATGCCCACGGACCTTTAACGGGAGTGTCCAGGATTGTAGATGAAGAGACCTTTACCTTCGAAGTTCCAGAAATTATACCCGGTACCTTTGTGGAAACCTTGGTCATATTCCCACCCCAGCTTATTCCCGATTCCAGTCGTGTATACAATGAAACAAAACTGCCTTCTATACTGGAAAATGAAAAAAGATTAGCCGAAGAAGCCAATCTTGAGAGGGAGCGAGCCAGGGAGGAGATGAGAAGGCAGGAGGAGTTAGAAAGGGAAAGGCAAAAAAGAGAGGCAGAGCTGAAAAAAATTAGGGACATGGTTTGGCCTCTATTTGCTGCAGCTGCTTTATTTGGTTTGTACTCTTTAGTTGCATTTATTACAAAGTATTCCAGGGATCTTAAACCAGAGTTTCAGGGTGATTACTATAGAGAGCTGCCAGGAGATTATACCCCTGCTGTAATGACCTATCTTCTCACCAAAGGGTATATAGAACCAAAGGATATAATGGCTACAATAATGGATCTGGTACGGAAAAAGAAGATTACCATTAACAGAATTGAAAGGGAAAAAGGTTTAGTATTTAAAAAGATACAGGAAAATTACGAGATATCCAAGATAGATGGTGTAGCATTGGATGATTTACATCCCCATGAAAGGTTTTTAATATCATGGTTTATAGACAAACTTGGTGGAGGTAAAAGTCTGTTCCTGGACGACCTAAAGAATATTCTTAAGAAAAGATCCAGGGCAGTTCAGTTTCAAAAGGATTATGAAAAATTCAAATCCCTGGTAAAAGACCGGGGAGAAGAGTTGGAGTTCTTTACCAAAAACGATTTAAGGGGCAGCAGTAAGTATGCCTTAATTGCCTTAGCATTGTTGGTACTAGGTATTGCATCGGTTATCTTTCTCGAGGCAGGCATGGGATTTGTTATGGGGATACTAGGTTTTATAATTTTAATCACCATGCTTATAGTATCCAGCATAAGAAAGAGAACCAGGTATGGTGTGGAGCAGACAGCTATGTGGAAAGCCTTTAAAAGATTTTTACTCCATTTTTCCCAGATGGATAAGGCTGAGATTCCATCCATTGTTATTTGGGAGCATTACCTTGTATATGCCATTTCACTGGGAGTAGCCAAAGAGGTTATAGATCAGCTTCCTCAGGTGTTTAGTGAAGTAGAGCTATCAGACCCCTCCCTGACATATATGAGAGGCTACAGCTCCTTAAGCAATTTAGCACTAATGAACAGTATGATAGCCAGTACCACAAATTCCATAAGTAATGCTATTAGCACGGCAGATATAGCAGCCTCGCCCGATTCTTCTGCAAGTGGTAGTGGCGGAGGTTTTAGCGGGGGCAGCTCTGGCGGTGGCGGTGGCAGTGGAGGCGGTGGTGCCTTCTAGCAAAAGGTAGAAGCTCAATTTGAATATAAATTATAAAGGGAGGATTACCATGTTAGTGTATATTATTTTAGGCATAGTTATTCTGCTAGTTTTATATGCCATATCTGCATACAATGGATTTGTTACCTTAAGAAACAGGGTAAGAAATGCATGGTCCCAGATTGATGTTCAATTAAAGAACAGGGCGGACCTTATTCCCAACATAGTTGAGACGGTGAAAGGCTATGCAAGCCATGAGAAGGAAACCTTGGATCAGATTGTAAAGGCCAGGAGCAGTGTGTTAAGTGCCAATACCCCTCAGGAGAGTATGGATGCCAATAATACGCTGTCCCAGGCTCTTAACAGGCTTATGGTGGTAGTGGAAGCTTATCCGGAGCTAAAGGCAAATACCAATTTCCTAAATCTCCAGCAAAATTTAAGGGACATAGAGGATAAAATACGCTATTCCAGACAGTTTTACAATGATACAGTCCTTAAATATAATAACAGAATCGAAACCTTTCCCAACAATATATTTGCATCAATCTTTGGCTTTAGGCAGGAGGCATTCTTTCAAGCTGATGAAGGAGACCGGGAAGTACCCAGAGTACAGTTTTAGCAGTTTGTTTGACAATATGTTAAAATTTAAGATTATATAATAAGCAATTAACTTTGGTATAAGGAGTTAATCTTGCAATATAAAATAAAAAAGATGGTACGGAATAGCTTCCGTACTATCTTTTTTAGGGGTGAGAATAAGATCTATAAAATCCTACAGTGGGTTATTCTACGGTAATATCTGCCTTGTTGCCCCATAAGCCGTGTATATTGCAGTAGCTAAGGGCATAAATAGTACCGCTTTTTGGGATTTTAACAGTGGTGGTTCCGTGATAATCGGTAAACACATCGCTTTCTCCGTGAGCACCAAAGTCAAATGTAGCTATTTCAATGGGGAATTTCCCGCCTTCGGGCTGATAATATACTTTAAACCAGGCTATGTAGTGCTCCAAGGTATTAGGATGACCAATAGCATCTCCCAGGGTAACTTTTAATTCAAAATTCTCACCAGCTTTAACACTATCAGGACAGTGTATAATGGGTACGTGTTTCTCACCTTTCCAATCACCAGTCTGTATAAGGGTACCAAATACATCCATAGTCTGTTTTCCTCCTTATTATCACCAAGATTATTTAATATATCTATACCCAATCTATGACAAATTAAACAGAAAAAGAACATTTGTATATTAGCAAGATGTCTTAGTAGTTAACATTCAAGTTAACCTTGACTATAAAAGTTATACAAGTTATGATTAATATTAAGGAATTCATATAGTAAGATAAAGGAAAAAAGCTGTCCCCTTTAATTATCTTAATTTTTTGGCATTGTAAATAAATTATAGGAGTGGATGCATATGTTTTTCAAGCCTACTAAGAAAAGAATAGAAAAGTGGGCAGAAAAGGGTAACATCTCTAATTTAGATAAGGTTTTATCCGGAGATAATATTGAGTTTCGAAATGCCGCTTTTGAAGCCATAGGCAAATGCGGTAATCTGGATACCATAAACCTTCTTACCACTTATATTCGTCATCCAGAAGCTGAGGTAAGGAAACTGGCTGCTCAGGCTATGGGAGAAACTGGTGAAGAGAGGACAGTTGAGTTTTTAAGAAAGCTAATAAAGGACGACGACAACGAAGAAGTAAAGGAAGTCGCGAGAAAGGCAATAGCAAAGATTAATGAGGTTTTAGCACATAAGGCTGAACAGGAATAATGGGATAGCGGTTTAAATTTGGGGGACAGCTTATACTTTATAGGAGGCTGCTGATATGGCAGAACATGCTAAATTTAGATATAGGTCTTTGGATGAAGTAAAAGAGGATATAAGCAAACTGGGTGTAATTATTCCTATTTCCCAGGATTTAGAGATACTAAAGAAGACCATCTCTATGGGAGATAAGATTATTCCCAATTCTTTAGGTATTCACCCTATGGAGGGTTGCGATGGAACAGTAGAAGGTAAGCCCGATGAACTGACCTACAGGCGTTATGAACGGTTTGCCAGAGGAGGTGCAGGCCTGCTGTGGTTTGAGGCTACAGCAGTAGTTGAAGAGGGCAGAGCCAATCCCCGCCAGATTTACATATGTCCCGAAAACAAGGAAGATTTTAAAAAGTTGTTGGACCAGGCTTTGGCTGCAGCAAGAGAAGATTTTGGCCATGATTATAGACCATATACAGTAGTACAGCTAACTCATTCAGGCCGCTATAGTCGTCCCACAGGGAAACCTGCACCTATAATTGCTACCAGAAACCCATATCTTGGACGGGATATTCCTGAAGACTATCCCCTAATAACTGACCAAGAACTGGAAAGGCTAGAAGACAAGTTTGTAGAGGCGGCTGTTTTAGCTAAGGAGGTAGGCTTTGATGCTGTTGATATAAAAGCCTGTCATGGTTACTTAAATTCCGAACTTTTATCTGCTTTTACCAGGGAAGGCAAGTATGGTGGCAGTTTTGAAAATCGTACCCGATTCCTATTAAATATCGTGGATAAGATTAAAGATGGTATTGGCGAGGGACTGGACATTGCTGTAAGGATGAATGCCTATGATGCAGTACCCTATCCTTATGGTTGGGGTGTGGACAAGGATGATTTTTTAAAACCGGATCTTACAGAACCCATTAAACTTGTCAATATACTATACGATAAAGGCGTTAGACTTGTAAACATCAGTACGGGTAACCCCTATTACAACCCCCATGTAGGCAGACCTTATGATCTTGGTTATTACATACCCCCAGAGCATCCCTTAGAGGGAACGGCCAGAATGTTAGATATCATAAGACAGATCCAGCAAAGCTGTCCAGACATGGTAATAATGGCCACTGGCTTTAGCTGGTTGAGGGAGTTTGCACCTTTTATAGCTGCAGGAGGAATACAGGAAGGCTGGTTTACCATTGCCGGGTTTGGCCGTCAAGCCTTTGCCTATCCTGATTTTGCTAAGGATATTATAACCAAGGGGGCCATGGATAGTAGGAAATCCTGCATAGCCTGCAGTAAATGCTCTGAGATTATGAGGGATAGGGGTAAGGCTGGTTGCGTAATAAAGGATGCAAAGATATATGCACCTATATATATAGAAGGACGGAAAGGCAAACCAGAGATTAATAGAAATCGTGTAGCATATCATGTATAACTTTAGAAGAACCGGAACCGGAAATCTCGGCAACGGTTCTTCTTAGCATTATGGATAGAAAAAAATCTTTAGAAGGGGTGAAAGAATGTCTAAAGGTAAAGTAGCAATTGTTACAGGAGGTAGCAGAGGAATTGGTTATGGTATTGCTCAAAAACTGTCTGAGCAGGGATATAGATTAGCTATTTTTGGGACTTCAGATATTAACAGGGTAAAGGAAAATATAGATAAGCTTAAAAAGTATGGACAGGATGTAATTTATGTTCAGGGTAGTTTAAGCATTGCAGAAGATAGGGATAGGCTGGTAGATCAAGTTCTGGATGAATTTGGCAGAATTGACCTTTTAGTAAATAATGCAGGGGTAGCTCCAAAGGTCAGAATGGATATACTGGAAACCACCATTGAAAGCTTTGATTATGTGGTAGATACCAATCTCAAAGGCACTTTTTTCTTAACTCAAAGGGTTGCCAATGAGATGATAAAAGCGGTTGAAAAATATGAAGACTATAAGCCCATTATAATAAATATTTCGTCGATGTCAGCCTATACATCTTCAATTTCCAGAGGAGAGTACTGTATTTCTAAGGCGGGTATCAGCATGGTTACTAAATTATTTGCTGATAGGCTGGCAGATTATGGCATCAACGTATATGAGATTAGACCGGGTATAATTGCAACGGATATGACCAGCACTGTCAAAGATAAGTACGACGCCTTAATCGAGGGAGGGCTGACTCCTATTAAGAGATGGGGTTATCCTGAAGATATAGCAAAGGCGGTATGGGCTTTGTGCTCAGGTCTATTACCCTATTCAACGGGAGAGGTTATAAACGTAGACGGAGGATTCCATATAAGGAGATTATAGGAAGTAGGGTGAAGAAAATTGCTATATAACACTGTTAATATTATGGGTACAAATATCAAGGTATATTCTCTAAATACTGTAGTAGTAGGTACTGGTGCGGCAGGATTTAATGCAGCTGATAGACTATATTCCCTGGGCCAGAGGGATATTGCTATTGTGACGGAAGGACTAAACATGGGTACTTCACGAAATACCGGTTCCGATAAGCAGACATATTACAAGCTGACCTTAGCAGGAGATACACCGGATTCAGTATATGAGATGGCCAAAACCCTTTTTGATGGAGGCAGTATGCATGGGGACATTGCCCTTGTTGAAGCTGCTCTGTCAGGGCGTTGCTTTTATCGTCTGGCAGATATTGGTGTACCTTTCCCCCATAACAGGCATGGTGAGTATGTAGGATACAAGACCGACCACGACCCCAGGCAGAGAGCCACTTCCGCAGGCCCCCTTACATCCTGTTATATGACAGAAAGACTCCAGCAACAGGTAATGGACAAGAACATCAAAATCTTCGATGGATACCAGGTTATTGGGATTCTAACCAATAGGGATAAAACCCAGTCAGTAGGTCTCTTAACCCTAAATTTGAATGCTTTGGATAATGAAGATGAAAGATATGTAGCTTTTAACTGTACTAATATTATATATGCAACAGGCGGCCCGGCGGGAATGTATGGCGCGTCTGTATACCCAACCAGTCAGACCGGTTCCACAGGGATAGCCCTGGAGGCGGGTGCTAGAGGCAGGAATCTTACAGAATCCCAATATGGTATTGCATCAATAAAATTTAGATGGAACCTGTCAGGGACCTATCAGCAGGTGCTGCCCCGCTATATTTCAACGGACAAGGACGGAAATGATGAAAGAGAGTTTTTATGGGATTATTTTAATGAAGCTGGAAAGCTTTTAGACGCGGTATTTTTAAAGGGCTATCAGTGGCCCTTTGATCCAAGGAAGATAGAGAACTTTGGCTCCTCTTTAATTGACATATTGGTCTATAACGAGACAGTAATCAAAGGTAGAAGGGTATTCTTAGACTATACAAAGAATCCAGGCACCAATAATAGGGATGAGGAGCTGGATTTTAGCCTACTAGGAGAGGAGGCTTATGAGTACCTTGAAAAGTCCGGAGCTCTTTTTGGAACACCTATAGAAAGACTGGCGCATATGAATCAGCCTGCCATAGATCTATATAAGGATAATGGCATAGATCTTGCTGTTGAATATTTAGAAATAGCTGTATGCGCTCAGCATAATAATGGTGGGCTGGGGGGAAATATATGGTGGGAGAGCAATTTAAAACACTTTTTCCCCGTAGGGGAAGTCAATGGGTCTCATGGAGTTTACCGACCTGGTGGAAGTGCTTTAAATTCCGGACAGGTGGGGGGACTGAGGGCTGCTGAATTTATAGCTGCCAGATATAAGGAAAATCCCATGGCTTTGGATGGTTTTATAAATTTAACTGCTGATCAGATTAAGGAGAAAATAGAGCTGGGCAAAAAATTTATGAGAGATAAAGGAAGGATCAGCAATGTAATGGATATCAGATATAATATAGGCAGGAGAATGGATATTGCAGGTGCTCATATACGATCTCTGGAAGGTGCAAGGCAGGGGGTAAAAGAAGCTAAAAAGATGCTACTATCTTTAGGGGATATGACCTCCATATCCTCTTTAGCGGAGCTACCCCATGCCTATAAAAACTACGATTTATTATTAACCCAGTATATATACCTGTCGGCCATTGGGGACTATATTGAAAAGGGCGGCAAAAGCCGTGGTTCCTATTTAGTCTATGATGAAAATGGAATACTACCCGTGGAAGGCTTGCCCGATAAGTTTAGATTCTCCCTGGATGAAGGTCAACTAAGTAGTATGATTCAAGAGGTTATTTATAAAGAAGGTAAGGTATATTTTGAATGGGATAAGGTTAGGCCTATTCCCAGAGGTGATGACTGGTTTGAAAATGTATGGAATGACCACCGCAGGGGTGCAATATTTGACTGAAGAAGGATGAAAAGTTTATGAAAGAATGGGATTTAATAGCTACTGCTACCTTTGGATTAGAGGCGGTAGTAGCCAGAGAACTTAGAAATTTAGGCTATGATGATCTGAAAGTAGAAAATTCAAGAGTAATATTTAAGGGTACGGCAGCTGATGTCTGTCGTACCAATTTATGGCTTAGAAGTGCCGATAGGGTGCTTATCAGAATGGGAGAGTTTAAAGCATTAAGCTTTGAGGAATTATTCGAAAAGACCAAGGCACTGCCCTGGGATGAGTTATTACCCGAAGACGCGGAGTTTCCCGTTAAGGGCAAGTCAGTGAAATCCAAGCTTTTTAGTGTTTCAGACTGTCAGGCCATAGTAAAAAAGGCCATAGTAGAAAAACTGAAGGAAAAGTACAAGAAAAGTTGGTTTGAGGAAAATGGTCCCAGATATGTACTGGAAGTAGGAATACTCAAGGATGTGGTTACCCTGACCGTTGACACTAGTGGTGCAGGGCTTCACAAAATTTGAAAGATACTATGGTCGTAAGGCTGATAAAAAACGAAAACTTTACAACGGCAGAATAAGGGTAGATTATTACCAGTATTATGGACCAAGACCTCCCCAGAAATAAAAAAGCAATTGACTGGGAAAATCCCAGTCAATTGCTTTTAACTTTTTAGCGAAAGATTGGCTTAAAAGTTGCGTAGACGCTCTTCTAATGCATCAAGCTGTTTTGCTAATTCTTCGGGTAGCTTATCTCCATAGATCTTGTAATATTCTCTTATGGAAGCTACTTCTTCTAGCCATTCTTCTTTATTAACTTTTAGTAATTCTTCCATAGCCTCTTCGCTGATATCAAGTCCTTCGGCGTCAATAGAATCAGGAGTAGGCATATAACCGATAGGAGTTTCAACTGCTTTACCTTTGCCGGATACCCTTTCAAAGATCCATTTTAGCACACGGCTGTTTTCACCAAATCCAGGCCACAACCAGTTTCCATCCTTATCCTTGCGGAACCAGTTAACGTAGAAGATCTTGGGCAACTTATCAGAATCGGTTTTCTCTTCCATGCTTAGCCAGTGCTTGAGATAGTCTCCCATATGGTAGCCACAGAAGGGCAACATAGCAAAGGGATCTCGTCGCACCTTACCAATATTGTCAGAAATGGCAGCTGCAGTAATTTCTGATCCCATGATAGAACCCATAAATACTCCATGCTCCCAGTCAAAGCTCTCGTGAACTAGTGGAACAGTGCTAGCACGACGTCCACCAATCAGGATTGCAGAGATTGGCACACCTTTGGGGTCTTCCCATTCAGGAGCTATGGAAGGACATTGCTTTGCAGGTGCTGTAAATCGAGCATTAGGATGTGCTGCAGGCTTATCCTTATCTGGAGTCCAGTCATTGCCCTGCCAGTCGATTAAATGATCAGGTTTTTCACCATCGATTCCTTCCCACCATACATCGCCATCGTCGGTTAAGGCAACATTTGTGAATATGGTATTTTCTTTAACAGTATCCATTGCATTAGGATTGGAATCATAAGAAGTTCCTGGTGCAACACCAAAGAAACCAGCTTCAGGATTTATAGCGTAGAGACGTCCGTCCTCTCCAAACTTCATCCAGGCGATATCGTCACCAATTGTTTCAACCTTCCAGCCTGGAATTGTTGGTATTAACATGGCGAGATTTGTTTTACCACATGCACTGGGGAAGGCACCAGTTACATATTTAACATTACCTTCTGGATCTGTAATTTTCAGGATAAGCATATGCTCAGCCATCCAACCTTCATCTCTGGCTTGAACAGATGCAATTCGAAGTGCAAAACATTTTTTACCTAGTAGTGCGTTTCCGCCGTAGCCGGAACCGTAGGACCAGATTGTTCTTTCTTCTGGGAAATGGCTTATATATTTTTGTTCCATAGGTGCACAAGGCCAGCTGACATCTTTTTCGCCTTCTGCTAAAGGAGCACCTACTGAATGCAGACATGGTACAAACTCTCCATCATCACCTAGTACATCAAGTACTTCCTTACCCATGCGTGTCATAATACGCATGTTTACTACAACATAGGGGCTGTCTGTCAGCTCAACACCGATTTTTGAAATAGGTGAGCCTATAGGGCCCATAGAGAAAGGAATTACATACATGGTTCTGCCCTTCATGCATCCTCTATATAATTCTGTCATAGTAGCCTTTAGTTCATCGGGGTCGATCCAGTTGTTTGTAGGACCTGCATCTTCCTGTTTCTTGGATGCGATAAAGGTTCGATCCTCCACGCGTGCTACATCAGATGGATGACTGCGGAAGAGATAGCAGCCAGGTTTTTTTTCTTCATTTAGCTTGATGGCTGCACCACTGTCAACCATTTCCTGTAACAGGCGTTCATTTTCTTCTTCTGAACCATCACACCAGTAAATTTCATCAGGTTGGCATAGTTCTGCCATTTCTTGGACCCAGTCCAAGAGTTTTTGGTTGTTGGTAATTTTGTTACTCATACAACTACTCCTTTGCTATATAATTTTGCATATGATTTTAAAAAATATATAGATTAGCTATGCTAACTATATTATTATAAATCATAATACATTTTTAATTATTCTATTAGTACCCCACAATATCATAACATAAAACAGGAAAATCCTCCATAAAAAAATCAAAATTAAGTAAAAAAAGCAATATTATATAGTAGCATAATTTAGAAGAATCAAAAGATTACAAAATATTCCTTTGAGCATTTGTTAGCTTGACATATTTATATAATAGTATTAGCCTATAATTATAAGATATATTATATTCACTAGTGTAGTTACCAATTTATTCAATCAATATTTCACAGTCTATGCAGCTCTATATCTAAATAATTTTCACAACTTTCAAAACTCTATTTTTATTTATTTTAACTCCCGTTTTCACAGGGACCAAGGTACTAAAATAATAAAATATGGGGGTATTTATTATGTTTGGATTTATTATTATTGCAGTAGTTATGGCTATTTGCGTTGCAGCATACAACTATTATGCTGTAAAAAAAAGGGAATCAGGAACTCAGCTAATGACTGAAATAGCTGATATTATCCAGGAAGGTGCTAGTACATTCCTTGCACATGAGACCAAGGTAGTAATAGTTGCTGGAGCAATTATAGCAGCTGTTTTGTCTGTGGTGGTATCTTGGTATACGGGAGTTGCTTTTATAATTGGTGCTCTGATGAGCGGTGCTGCGGGTTTTATTGGGATGAAGATAGCAACGATTACAAATGTGAGGGTATCTAATGAGGCACGAAAGACTAAAAATTTAGGCTCTACCCTAAAGGTAGCATTTCAAGGCGGAAGTGTAATGGGTCTTTGTGTGGGAGGATTTGCCCTGATGGGCTTAGCCCTTGTATATCTAATTTTTGGTAAGGCTATGGGGCAGATGAATCCTGATAACCTTGTGATTGTAAGCAACTGGATGGGTATTAGTTTTATTCCCTTTACCATGACAGTATCAGGTTATGCCCTTGGCTGCAGTATTATAGCCATGTTTAACAGGGTTGGGGGAGGAATTTATACGAAGGCTGCCGATATGGGTGCAGATTTAGTTGGTAAGACTGAAGCCCATATTCCAGAAGACGACCCTCGTAATCCTGCTACCATAGCAGATAATGTTGGTGACAACGTAGGAGATGTAGCAGGCTTGGGTTCCGATCTTTTAGAAAGCTTTGTAGGTGCTATTGTGGCTGCTGTTACTTTAGCATGCTACATGTTTTATACCAATCTAAATTCTCCTACTCCAATAGGAGAAGATGTTCTGTCTAAGCTAATTATATACCCTGTTATGTTTACCTCTATTGGACTTGTATCAAGTGTGATAGGAATCCTGTACTTAATAATAAAGAAGGTTTCCAACAAGCCCCACAGAGAATTAAATATTTCAATATGGACATCAGCATTCCTTACCATAGTAGGAAACGGTGTGTTTACATATTTGATGTTTAAAGGAGTAAATGCAGAAGCTGCAGGATTTAATAAAGGTTTCCTATCGCCCTGGTATGCTGCAGTGTCAGGTGTTGTTAGTGGTATAGTTATAGGAATGCTGGCGGAGTATTATACAAGCTATGATTTCAAACCCACTAGGAATGTTGCAAAAGCTTCCATTGAAGGACCGGCAATTACAATAACAAATGGAATGTCAGTAGGTATGAGATCTACCTTTGCACCAGTATTGGTATTAGGGCTAACTATTATAGCTGCCAATTACTTTGCTGGAATCTATGGGGTCACCATGGCTGCTATTGGTATGCTATCCTTTGTTGCGGCTACTGTTTCTGTAGATACTTATGGACCCATAGCCGATAATGCTGGTGGCATAAGCGAAATGGCCAAACTGGACTCTGAAGTTAGGGCCATAACTGACAAGTTGGATTCAGTGGGCAATACCACGGCAGCAGTAGGTAAAGGTTTTGCTATAGGTTCGGCTGCTTTGGCTGCTCTATCACTTTTGGTATCCTATATGCAATCACAGGCAGGCGCGGGGGATACTGCAGGCTTTAAGGCCATACTGGACATCATAAATCCTCTTACCCTGGTTGGTGCAATGGTAGGCACCGCACTACCATATCTTTTCTCGGGTATGCTCATCGATGCTGTAGCTAAAGCCGCTGGAAGGATGGTGGATGAAGTTAGAAGACAATTTAGGGAAGATCCTGGGATTCTTACAGGTGAGTCTAAACCAGACTATAATAGATGTATAGGTATTTCATCAGCCGGGGCTATAGCGGAAATGAAAATGCCTTCCCTTATATCAGTAATAACGCCTCTAATATGTGGTTTTATATTTGGCCCTGATTTTGTTGGAGGACTATTGATTGGAACTACCCTGTCAGCTATAATGCTTGCTCTTTATACTGCCAATGCTGGAGGCGCATGGGATAACGCTAAAAAATATATTGAAACGGGAAGAATAGAGGGCCATGAGAAAGGTTCTAAGACCCACGAAGCTGCAGTTATAGGAGATACAGTAGGGGATCCCCTAAAAGATACTGTAGGACCATCTCTGGATATATTGATCAAGATTATGTCTGTAGTATCATTGATAGGAGTGTCCATATTCGGCAACTATAATCTTCTTCAGCTTTTTAAGTAAGATAAATAGCTATATAAAGGCTGAGTAAAATAATAAGGCTATAGACAAAAAGCAGATGGAAACAAATTTTTTTCATCTGCTTTTGTGCTTTTAACTGCTTTTGGAAGTTGTTTTTAAGCTGTATATTTATTCTCACTATTAAGAATTTCCATAAACTGTTCTCCAGTTATTGTCTCTTCGTTATACAAAAATTCTGCCAGCTCATGAAGCTTGCCCTTATTTTCCATCAGTAGCTGCTTTGCCTTTTGATATGCAGCCTGGATTAGATTTTGTACTTCCCGATCCACCAATTCACTGGTTTTTGAAGAACAGATTAGGGTAGAATCCCCACCCAGATACATATTAGTATTGGTTTCTAGGGCCATCATGCCGAATGTGTCGCTCATACCAAAACGGGTTACCATGGCTCTTGCAATTTTAGTTACCCGCTCAATATCGTTGGCAGCACCAGTGGTGATTTCACCAAATATAATTTCCTCTGCTGCTCTTCCTCCACAGAAGGTAACCATCTTATTAAAGGCATCAGTTTTGGTCATTAATGATTTTTCTGTTTCCTCCACCTGCATGGTATAGCCCAACGCACCAGAAGTTCTAGGAATAATGGTTATCTTATGAATTGGAGCAGATTTGGTCTGCTTAGCTGCCACCAGGGCATGGCCAATTTCGTGATAGGCTACGATTTTCTTTTCTTCGGGGGAGAGAATAGCATTTTTTTTCTGATGGCCGGCTATAACTACTTCAATGGATTCTTCCAAATCTTCCTGGGATACGCTAGTGCGTCCCATGCGCACAGCCCTTAAAGATGCTTCATTGACAATATTGGCAATCTCAGCTCCGGAAGCACCAGCAGTGGCACGGGCTAGAAGATGGTAATCTATATGTGTATCCATCTTATAATTCTTTGCATGAACCTTAAAGATAGCTATACGGCCTTGTAAATCAGGCAGCTCCACCGGCACCTGACGATCAAAGCGGCCAGGACGCAATAGGGCTGGATCTAGAGTTTCCGGGCGGTTGGTAGCTGCTAAAATGATAACTCCTGAATCACCATCAAATCCATCCATTTCGGTTAGCAGCTGATTAAGGGTTTGCTCCCTTTCATCGTTGGTGTTTATTCCAGCATCTCTCTTTTTACCAATAGTATCAATTTCATCGATGAAAACTATGCAGGGTGCCTTTTTCTTTGCCTGATCAAAGAGATCTCTTACCCTTGCTGCTCCACGTCCAACAAACATCTCTACAAATTCAGATCCGGCAATGGAGAAAAAGGGTACGTTAGCTTCACCAGCTACAGCTTTGGCCATCAAGGTTTTTCCTGTTCCAGGAGGGCCTACCAACAGCACCCCTTTTGGACACCTGGCACCAATTTCAGAATATCGATCCGGATGAGAGAGATAGTCTATAATTTCTCTAAGGGCCTCTTTTGCTTCTTCTTGTCCTGCTACATCCTTAAAGGTTTTTTTATCTCCTGTAGGAACATAGATTTTTCCTGCACTTCCTCCCAGAGAAAGGCCGCCCTGTCCCATCTTGTCGCCTAAAACTTTACTCATCTTCCTGCCAATCCACCAGAATATCAAAAGGGGAATACCATAGGAGAGTATAAGGCTTAGAAAATAATTTGGCTGTCTTGGGATAACGCCTCCAAATTCTACATTATGGGCCCGCAACAGAGATACCAGCTCTGGATCATTAACATATCCTGTTTTATAATAATATGGTATACCCATACTATCTTTAGTGATGAATAGTATCTGGTTTTCTTCCATTTCCACATTGGTTACCTCATTGTTTTCTATCTTATCTAAAAAGAAGGAATAGCTAACCTCTTCAACCTTAGGTTTCATCAGATAGGGGAATATAATCCAATTCAGCAGTAAAACTACCAGAAATGCAATTCCGTAATAGAATAAAATAGGTTTGGGGGGTTTAGGTTTTCGATTTCTGTCCTGTTTAATCATCTAATGCCTCCATTCTTTCCATAACAAAGGAACGAAACATTTTCATTCCCGTTACCATAATTTGGTATTCTTTTATGTTATTTTCCAGTTTTTTGCTTTGCATCAATGTCATATTATAATCGTAAAATATATTTAATTTTTCCTTTCCCTTGGCTGTCAATCTTACCAATGTAATTCTTTGATCATCTTTACAACGATACCGGTTTAACAAGCCTTTCCTGGCTAACATTGAACAGGTACGACTGACATTGCCAAAATCTCTATTTATTGCTTTTGATAGTTCGCTGATGTTCATAACGGAAGTACGGTCTAATTCTATCAATACCCGCAATTCCTGCGGTGTTAGATCATATTGAAATTGTATTTTTCTAGCCAATATATTTATCAAAGACTGTATATCATCAAGTAAGTCCCAAATTTCTATATAAGATCTTGTTTTGTCCTTCATCCACACCCTTCCTTCTTCTATGCATATATAATTGTATGTTACATACATATATTATACATTTAGTTACCTTAAATTGCAATATATTATAGGAAAATTATAAAAATTAAATCGAAAAATAAGGAATTATGACGAAGATATCATGGGCAAGATAATGGCGCAACATTTTTCCCTTTCATACGTCGTATATATTGAGGTGAGAAATATGAAAAAGCTATTAATATTCATTCTTTTGCTTATAGGGATTATATCTGCTGCTTGTTCCATAGGTGCAGTTCCACCACAGGACAGAGCATCTGATTTAAAGCCCACGGAATTTGAAACAGTTAATGATCTTGAAGGGGTTAGTATAAAAATTAAGGATGGTACAGTTTCTTCAACTGGCCTGACTCTGGTTTTAGAGAATAACTCTGAAAAAGAATGTATCTATAGTGAGTCATATGTATTGGAGGAAAAGATCAATGATCAGTGGTACCAGGTACCAGTGGTTATTGAAGGTGATTATGGCTTTGAGGATATTGGCTATGAGCTCAATCCCGGAGATAAGAGAGAGTGGGAGGTTAATTGGGAATGGCTATATGGCAGCCTGGATAAAGGAGAATATAGGATTATAAAGGATATATTAGATTTTAGGGAAACCGGTGATTTTGATACCCATTACCTGGCTGCAGAGTTTGCAATTAATTAAAGTAATAAATATATAATGCAAATATATATAATTGCTTTGTTTTGTTTTCAAATTTTAGTTATTCTACTTGGAAAAAAACATATCATTAACCCTGTCCTGAAGATATATATTTGAGTAATCAGATTTAGAGGTATTTTTGTATAATCTGTATCCATGGTCAACACAGTCAGAGCAGGCATCCAAAGGTATAGTTATAGCAAATATATGGTAGCCTGTATCGCTTTGGGAATCAATTGTATTTACACCGGAACATTTCCTGCAAATTTTAAAGTTTTGGGTTTGATTTTCAAGTATTCCATCGGTATCATAATAGATCTGTCTGGTTCTTTGAATATTATCATATCCCTTGATTATATCAGCCCTTAGGGTTTCGCGCTTTTGCCATCGTTTATAAACAGTATCAGATAGCTTTTTAATATATTCGGTAATATCTGGAGGTTGTTTCAATTTATCCTTATCATAATCAGGTTCTTTTACATGGGAGTAGTCAATACCAGCCATGGCCAGTATTATACCCAGGTTTATATAGGGAAGGGCGCCTTCGATAGAATAACCGCCCTCCAGAACTGCAATGTCAGGATTTAATCTATCATTTAATTTAGCATACCCCTGAGCGGAAAAATTCATATTGGTAAGGGGATCCGTATAATGATTGTCCTGCCCCGCAGAGTTAACTATAATATCTGGCTTATATTCATCTAATATTGGTAGTACCACATTATCCAGAACATATAAAAAACCTTCATCGCCAGTGCCAGGAGGCAAGGGAATGTTTATATTGTATCCATATGCGCCAGGTCCACCGGATTCATCTAAAAAACCAGTGCCAGGATACAGGGTCCTTCCATCCTGGTGTAAGGATATAAATAGGGTATTTTTGTCATTCCAGTAGATGTCCTGGGTTCCATCCCCATGATGGCAGTCTGTATCTATAATAGCCACCCTAAGATCTTTATTTTTTTGTCTTATTCTCTCCAGCATAACCCCTTCTATATTAATGATGCAAAAACCTCTGTCTCCATATACAACCCTTTGAGCATGGTGGCCTGGAGGACGGACCAGGGCAAAAGCTTTATCCACATCACCATTTATTACAGCCTCAAAAGCCTTGATAGCCCCGCCTGCTGAAATGTAATGGGACTGGGTAAGCCTGGATTTAACATCAGGAACACAAAAGTGCACCCTTTGAATATCTTTTTCAGCAGCTATAATGGGATTATAAAAATATATTCCTTCAATATCCTCTATACCTTCTTCAAAGATTTGATCCTGAGTATAAAGAAGTCTTTCCTCTCTTTCAGGATGAGTGGAGCTGATAGCCCAGTCAAAAGCAGGAAAGAAAACAAGTCCTAACTTATTTTTTGCCTTAATCATCTTTATCACCTTTTAATTCATAAATAAGGCCAGGCTTTATCTGGGTCTTAATCCTTATATTTTTACCACTGGTAAAAAATCCTCTTACCATATTAAAGCTGCTTTCTTCTATTATTTCAGTTTCTAATTCATCTTGATAAGCGCCTAGGTAAACAGCCCTTTCAATGAGAAGTTTAATGGCTCTTTCCCTAGCTGATTCCAGTCCGTAATTTCCGCTTATTTTCTCATAGATACCCATTTCAGGAACAGACAGAACACCCTGTGAGGTATCAGCTACCATAGTGATGTCTGTAGTAATTCTGGCCAAGGCTGCACCTATGGCATTGGCCACATGATAGTGTTTGGGAAAATAGCAAGGCAGGTTAAACTTTTTCTCAAGTACCGGTTTCATATATTTGGCCGGACCGCCTATTATATTTATTAGATGGGGTTTAATCTTCTTGCCATATAATAATTCCTTTAGGGTGTATACAGGTTTACTATTTATTTGGACAAGTAAAGCATCTACCCTGCCTTTAATTATATCTCCCATGGTATCCAGGATTTTTTGTGCAGTATCCTCTAATGATAAATTAAGTTTTTGGCTTAAACCCTGTATAGCTTCAATAGCTTTATCCCTATTGCCAATTTTCATTAATCCCAGGGCTATTAATGCATCGGTAGGAGTGGGTTTGGGTCCGCCCAGGGCATAAGGAGGGCCTTCTCTTGTTGGTCCGATTATAAGCTGTCCATTCTCTACATGGATACTGCTGTCTCCTCCCAAGCCTATAGAATGGATGTAAATTGCCCTAACCAGTGTTTTATATGAACCTATTTCTATGCCCAGTGGCTCGAAGAGAGGAACCCCGTCAGCTAAAAAGAAGATGTCTGTGGTGGTACCTCCTATATCCAGTAACAGAGCATCCTTATTAGTATTTAACATAGCGTTAATGCCCATAAAGCTGGCGGCGGGTCCAGAAAGTATGGTCTCAACAGGCCGGTCGGTGGCTGCTGAAAGGCTGGTGGTACCTCCATCAGCCTTTAGAATGAATAGAGGTGCATTTATGCCTTCCTGCTCCATAGACTTTTTTATATTATCAGCAAATTCTTTAAATATATCGTAGGTAGCTGCATTTAGATAGGAGGTAAAAACTCTTCTGGGAAAGTTTAGTTTTCCAGATAAAGTATGCCCCATGGTAATGGAAGGAAAATGTTTATCAAGAAGTTTCTTTATCTTAAGTTCATGGTTAAAATTCCTTGTACAAAACTTTGTCACTACGGCACAGCATCTTATATCCCTTTTCTTAAACAGGTCAATAGCTTTTTGTATCTCTTTTAAGTTAAAATCCTGGACTAATTTACCCCGGTGGTCAACATAGCCGGAGATAAAGACGTTTTCATCTCCACATGCCAAATAATCATTGGGCAGGCCTGGACCACTTTGAATGACCATTCCTACAGGTGAAGTCTTTTTTTCTACTATGGCATTGGTGGATATAGTGGTGCTTAAGTTTACTCTCTCTATTTTTGTTTTATCATGTCTGGAAAAAAGGGTTTCTAATGTTGTCCAAATTGATTCAAATAAATCATCACGGTTAACCGGTCTTTTAACAGTATCTATAATGTTACCATGTTCTATAATAACTGCATCGATATGGGTGCCACCCACATCAAGACCAACAATCAATTTTAATGCCTCCTTAACTTAATCATCTAAGTGTATAATATTATTATATAATAGAGTAGAACAGATTCAATTAATATTAAAGATTTGCTGGTATATATTCTAGTATATGACACCCATATCCTGGATAACAGGCAACAGATATAGTAGAATATAAAAGTAGCATAGGTTTTAGTGCTTTAGTGAAGTTTTAAGGGGGCGGAATTGGTGAGTAAAAATTTATTAGATGATTTTGTTGGGCATACAGAGCATATTATGCTAAATAACATTATAGTTTTAAAAGATGGCGAAAAAATAGCAGAATATCATTGGGTGCCGGAGATCCGTCAAAACCAGTATTCTGTGAGTAAAAGTTTCACTTCTACAGCCATAGGGCTTGCTATAGGAGAGGGACTTTTGACCTTGGAGGACTCTGTAATAGACTTTTTTCCTGATAAAGTACCTGACAATCCCCCTGAGAGATTACAGCGATTAAAGGTTAAGCATTTGCTTACCATGAGTATGGGGCATAGTCAACCCTATCTGATGGCTGAGCAGAGATATACCATGAAAGATATGGACTGGGTAAAATACAGCCTAAACCTGCCACTGGACTATGAGCCGGGAACCCATTTTATTTATAGCAATGTAGGTCCCTATCTGGCTGGTATGATAATTAAGAAATTAACAAACTGCAACCTACTGGAATATCTCATGCCCAGATTATTTGAACCTTTGGGGATATGGCGGCCAACCTGGGAAACTGATGCCAAGGGTAACAGCTTTGGTTCCAGCGGACTTATGCTGACGGTTTCTGAAATTGCAAAATTTGGGCAGCTATACCTACAAAAGGGGCAGTGGAAGGGTAGGCAGATTATTCCCGTAGAATGGGTAAATCAAGTGTCTAAAACTCAAATAAAGACCGGACAAGTGTCCCCATATAATTCAGAGTACAGTTATCTATTCTGGATGGGACCTAATAACTCCTACAGGGCAGATGGAAAGTTTGGACAGTACAGCATAATAATGCCCGATAAAAATGGGGTTGTAGCAATTAATGCCTATAATACAGGCCAGCAAAACATTCTGGATTATGTTTGGAAATTCATATATCCCCTAATATAGGATTAAACCCTCTAACAGCTATACTTTTGCCGTTAGGGGGCTTATTATCTTTATTCTTTTTTAGTTTTTATCTTAAAGATAAAATACCAGTATTTCCATATCCAAACTAAAAGAATTATAATCCTTACATAGGCCTTGTTAATTGTAATCATAGGATATGCCAGCATCAAATCCGATATAATCATTAGTTTAGCCTTTCTTTTAAAGGTCATAGACTTATCTTTTATGTAATCTTCTGCGTAGTTCTTATAGACACTGGTCCCTTTGAGCCATCTGTCAAATCTATTTGAGCCCTTGGCAAAGCAGGCAGAAGCTATTAATATAAATGGGGTAGTGGGTAGGACAGGTACTATAATACCTACTATACCAAGCCCCATGAATATTAGGCCTATACTTATAAACACTATATTTAAGCTCTTCATATTAACCTCCCAATATGCATAAACAAGGTAAGGATAAGCAATATTTTGTATAGTTATTTATATATACCCCAAATTTCAGGATTCAAATAGTTTAGCTATTTTATATATTCCTGTCCTTTTGTGCTGTGTGATGGATATGAAATAGGTGTAGACAGCAGACTAAATTAAATATCAAAAATTGTAGGAAAATTTTGTTTTATACGCTCTGAAAAGGGGTATGGTTAGTTAATATACAAGACTGGAGGAATGTATGATGGATGAGAAAAAGAAAAAATTAACCAGTGTAACTGGGGCTCCCGTATCTAACAATCAGGATGTAATGACAGCAGGTAAAAGGGGACCAATGGTACTGCAGGATGCATGGTTTTTGGAAAAACTAGCACATTTTAATAGGGAAGTCATACCGGAAAGAAGGATGCATGCTAAGGGATCAGGTGCTTTTGGCAAGTTTACTGTTACCAATGATATAACAAAATATACCAAGGCCAAGGTGTTCTCGGAAATTGGAAAGGAAACAGAGGTTTTTGTCCGGTTTTCAACCGTAGCAGGCGAAAGAGGTGCGGCAGATGCGGAAAGAGATATCCGTGGTTTTGCAGTAAAATTCTACACTGAAGAGGGTAACTGGGACTTAGTGGGCAACAACACGCCGGTATTCTTTTTTAGGGATCCTCTTAAATTTCCCGATTTAAATCACGCAGTAAAGAGGGATCCACGGACCAACATGCGGGATGCTACAAACAACTGGGACTTTTGGTCATCCCTTCCCGAAGCCCTACACCAGGTCACAATTACAATGAGTGACAGGGGAATTCCCAAGTCCTATAGGCATATGCATGGTTACTCCTCTCATGCTTATAGCTTTATTAATGCAGATAATGAAAGAGTATGGGTTAAGTTTCATTTTACAACCCATCAGGGTATAGAGAACCTAACAGATGAAGAAGCAGCTGCTATCATTGCTAAAGACAGGGAAAGCCATCAAAGAGATCTTTACGAGGCAATTGAAAGAGGGGATTACCCAAGGTGGACTATGTCAGTTCAGATAATGACCCAGGAACAGGCAGATAAAATGCCCTATAATCCTTTTGATTTAACCAAGGTCTGGTACAAGAGTGAATTTCCTCTGATAGAAGTTGGAATATTAGAATTAAACAGGAACCCAGACAACTACTTCCAAGATGTAGAGCAGGCAGCCTTTAATCCAGCAAGCATTGTTCCAGGTATAGGATTTTCCCCTGACAGAATGCTGCAGGGAAGATTGTTTGCCTATGGTGATGCACAAAGATACAGGTTAGGAGTCAACCATCATCAAATACCAGTCAATTTCCCCAAGGCAGTTAAAGACTATAACAGCTTCCATAGAGATGGGCAAATGAGAGTTGACGGTAATCGAGGCTCTACACTACACTATGAACCTAATAGTTTTGGCCAATGGCAAGAACAGCCTGAATATGAAGAACCGCCTCTAAAAGCAGAAGGAGACATCATGCGTTATGATTTTAGAGAAGATGATGATGACTACTATACACAACCAGGCAAGTTATTTAGACTGATGACACCTGAGCAGCAACAATTATTGTTTGAGAATACAGCTCGCAATATGGAGGGTGTTCCTGAATTTATTAAGATCAGGCATATAAATAACTGTTATAAGGCAGATCCTGAGTATGGCAAAGGTCTAGCAAAGGCTATGAATATTGATATGTCAAAAATATCTACTACATAAGAAATAGATTTGTATTTTTAAACTTATATAAATTAAGCTTTAATAAAGCACCTGCAGCCTGGATTTGTCTTTAGGCCGCAGGTGTTTTGTGTGTATTTCTAAGGTTAGAGTTAACAGGGTACATAAGCCATAGGTATATCACATCCTCTGGCAACAGTTTCATCTATAGCAATAAGATCATCCCTATTAACCTGGGCAAAGGAGGTTTTACCCAATGCCCTAATTCCGTCTGCAATTTCCAGATTACAGGCCTCAAGGAAGTTATTAAGGCTTTCGGCTCCTTTTTGGATATTAAAATCACTAGAATAATGGGCCTTATACCATACCAGGGTGGTAGGGGGTTCAAAAGGCAGTGCCTTGTTCAGCTGAGGATGGGAAACGGCGAACAAAGCTATAGAACCAATATAACAGGCATCCGCCCCTAAAGCCTTTGCCTTTAATATTTCCCCTGGTGTACGAATCTTGCCTGATGCTATAAGGGATACCTGGTCAGCGTAGCCATTATTTCTAATCCACTGAGCAGCGCGATGTATAGCAAAAACTGTTGGTACACCAAAATCATCCTGAAGGATAGGAGGAGAACCTTTGGAGGCGCCTTCGGCTCCATCGATGGAAATAAAGTCTACACCACTGGTGCACAGGTATTCCAAATCCTTTTCCAGGTATTTGCCAGCACCTATTTTAGCGCCAATAGGAACTCCACCAGTGATATTTCTTAGCTTTTCAACCAGGACGGGCAGGTCTTCGGGAGACTGGACTTCCGGCTGCCTTGAATGGGCTACGATGTCCTCCCCTTTTGATATGCCGAAATCTTTTCGTAGCTGCCTGTCGATCAGCTGGCCTTTTACAATATGGCCAACTCCTGCATAGGCGCCCTGGCCAAACTGAATTTCTACAGCATCACAGTTTCTTAGGATTTCAGGAGTTTTCCCCCAATTACCCCGGTTATACTGATATATCAGGATGCCTGCCTCTTTCCTCTCCTCAGGCAAAAAAGGGCCAGCTCCACTGTTAGCTGCAATACCTGCCATTTTAGCTCCTCTGGCCAATGCTATTTTTACTTCCTTACTAAGGGCAACACCATAGGCCATTGGAGCAATCATTATGGGCATTTTGATGGTAAAGGGTTTAACGGCCATCTTGCCAATGGTGACCTGGGTGTCGATTTCCGTAAGGGTATCGGTGGGCATGGTATGAAGCTGGGCTATATTAAATTTTAGGCTATCCAGGCTGGGAAATTTTGATGGAGAACCCATAGGCCTTTCCAATAGTTTGGGTTCATTTGCCCGCAGGTTAGTTTCCACAGCTATTTGAGGGGTCATTCTCATGGTGGATGAAACTAGTTCCCAAAGGTTTTCATCATACAGATCCTTACTAAGGATGTTATAGAAACGGTCGCTGACTTTGTTGGCAATGGTTCGGGCAATTAGATTTGCGCCAGCAGCGCCGGCTATGGCAGCACCAGCTCCGATAACGGCCAGGGTCTTTAACTTTTTCTTGTCTACATTTAAATCAATTTTCAAGCCCTTTCCCCTTCCTTTATGAATTATATAGGTTCATATGTTTCTATGAACTTATTAATATGCTATAATAACTGTTGGACATAATATCCATTTTGCATTATTTTCATTCTAAGGTATAGTATGTGAAGAGAAGTATTTATCATTCACCTGGCCTTATAGAATTAATATAATCCAAGCCAATAAGGAATAAAAAAAGGAGAGTGTTAGCATGGATAAAGTGTATTTTATTAGAAATCCTGAATCCGATTATAAGCAGCTTGGGAAGGATGCCCTTCGATTACTAAAAAATATAGTTTCAGATACTGGACACAAGTTTGAAAAAGAAGTACCCATAAAGGTCCATTTTGGTGAAAAGGGCAATAAGACCTTTATCCCTGCTCAATGCTATGATGAAGTTATTAACTATCTCAAAGAAATGGGAGTTTCCCCTTATTATATTGAAACCAACGTGCTTTACAGAGGATCTAGAACCAGAAAGGATATTCATATTGAAACAGCAAAAGCCCACGGCTTTACCCAGATTCCCATTATAATAGCAGATGGGGATATTGGTACGGAATATGACGAGATTGAAATAAATAAGGATTATATTAAGAAATGTAAAATAGGAAAAGAATACAGTAGGTTTAAACAATACATAGTTATGAGCCATTTTAAAGGTCATGTGGAAGCGGGTTTTGGTGGTGCTATAAAGCAGCTTGGTATGGGGTTTGCTGCCAGGGGAGGAAAGCTGGATCAGCATTCTGGAATATCCCCTGTAATAGAGTCACAAAAGTGCATAGCATGTGGTATTTGCGCTGAAAAATGTGATTTTGATGCTATTACCATTTCAGATGTTGCAGTGATTGATGAGGAAAAGTGTAGCGGCTGTGCTGGCTGTATAGCTATTTGTCCTAAAGGTGCAATTAGAAATGTTTGGGGTGGTTCAAATTTCCGCGAAAAACTGGCAGAGTATGCCTATGGCGCTTCCAGAGGTAAAGATATTATATATATTGCTTTTGTTCATAATATTACTGAAGCATGTGACTGTGCTGGAAAACCTATGAAACCAATTGCCGACAATATTGGTGTTCTTGCAGCAAAGGATCCTGTTGCCCTGGATACGGCATGCCTGGACCTGGTACAACAAAACAGCGGCCAAAAACTTTTTGACAAAGGCAGAGATGTCCTTAGACATGCAGAGAAGATTGGCCTGGGAAAAATGGAGTATGAGCTGATTGAAATATAGCTAATCTATTGTGCTGGTTCGACTGTCAGATCACTATATAATGGTTGTTGATAAGTGAATGTTTGGCAGCCATTATAATTCATATGCGGTGAATTGGCGCAACAGGTTAATTTAGTATTTATAATTTGATGGAGTATAAACAATGAAGTATGATAGGATAAAACATGCTAGATTTATAAATAGACCCAATAGGTTTATTGCAAATGTGGAGATAGATGGAAAAAGAGAAGTGGTTCATGTAAAGAATACTGGCCGATGTAAAGAAATTTTTACTGAAGGTACTACTGTAATACTGGAAGAGGGAACAAACCCCAATAGAAAGACCAAATATTCCATTACCGGTGGATATAAAGGCGACCTTCTTATAAACACGGATTCACAAGTGCCCAATGCAGTGGTATATGATGCCTTGGTCAATAATAAGATAAAAGAGATACAAAATATCACCCATATCAGACGGGAGGCCACCTTTGGAGGCTCCCGGTTTGATATCTATTTTGAAAAGAACCATGAAAAAGGCTATATGGAAGTTAAAGGTGTTACACTGGAACATGACGGAATATGTAAGTTTCCTGATGCCCCTACCAAGAGAGGGGCAAAACATATTTATGAGCTAATAGAAGCTAAAAATCAGGGGTATCAAAGCTTTATATTCTTCCTGGTTCAAATGGAGGGGATGAAATTCTTTACCCCTAATGATGCCACAGATCCAGAGTTTGGCCATGCTTTAAGATTGGCTTTTAAAAGTGGCGTTAAGATATTAGTATATGACAGCATTGTTAAGGAAGACGAAATTTCTATAGGAAAAAGGCTGGATTTTATATTAGACTGATTATCCCTTCGGTATAAATTAACATTAAATGCCTAATAAACTTCTGTAATTGAATTAAAGGTGCTATAATAGGATATATATGTAATGATTTTCTAATTTTTGAACTGTACATAGGCAATGGATAAATATAAGGAAACTGTTAATTGGTTAAATTTTTTGAAGGGATGAAAGAAAATGAAAATAAAGTTTTCTAAGGCCATAAAGATATTTATTTTTTTGTTACTAATACTATCTATTATTTTTCCTGGCTATGTGGATAGTCCATCCATAGCCCAGGGAGAGGTTACATCTACAGAGCAGTTGGTGGGAGACCGGGTAGTAATAATAGATGGCAGAGACTATGTTGCCCCCCAGTCCGATTTTATGATCAACTACACCATAAATAATGGAAGCGATGTAAATATATCTCAGGTTATAATAAAAGAGACCCTTCTCGGGGAAGAAGTAGCTGTTGGTGGAAAGAGGATTATTCCTGAATTAGAATATCCGATTGCTCCTGGAGAAAGCAGGCATTTTAAAGGGGAAAAGTTTAAAAGTAAAAAAGATGTTTCCTCCTACACCCTGGAATACACTATTGAATATATAGAAGAGGGTGGCAGTCATGCTGTACCATTAAAAAGTGGTAAGAGGGAGATATCTATTCTATCTACTGACATAGATGTTACCTATTCAACCAGCACAAAAGGGCCAATACCTGTCGGGGAGGAAGTCACCTATACAGCCGAGCTACAGTCTGCAGCAACTGTACCTATAGAAAATATTTTAGTGCAGGACAGCGTTCTTGGCGAGCTGGGTGTTGTACCGGTTTTGGAACCGGGTACAAAGGCAGTTGTATCCCAAACATTTAAGCTAGACAAAACCACTAAAAGCCATCCTATCCTGTCTTTTGATGATCCAATGGGTATTAATGATAAGATTACCAGAACAGTAGAAAGTGCTACTGTGGAAGTAGAGGTAGAAGAAAAACCGGTGGAAAAGCCCTTGGTAATATCAGGGCGGGTTAATAAGTCCAAAGTTGCTCCAAATGAGCCGGTGGATTTTAGCCTAAGCGTTGAAAACAAGGGCAATAGAGCCCTAAACAATGTAAAACTGGTAGACTGGTCAGGTAAAGAAGTGCTGTTCAAAGATATACTGGCTCCTGGCAAAGAGGCAACTGTTATCTATACTGCCAGGGTAGAGCCTGGGGTAGACTATACCTTTAAGGCAACTGCCGTAGAAGAAGGCACGGGTAGAAATGTGCAGGATACCTACTCTGTAAACTTTTCCGGAATAGCAGCAGAGCTTCAGATAACCAACAGGGTAACTGCTGAAGATATAGCGGTAGGAGATGTAGTTACAATAGAATACAGCTTAAAAAACACAGGAGAAACTACTATGGTTGACATAGTGGTTGAGGAGCCGGAATTTGGTGAAGTTGCAAGGTTTAGTGAATTACAGCCCGGCCAAGAGGAAACCTTTTCTACCGAGCAAATTATTGAACAGGACACCAGCAGTCATCCCAGAGTATATGCCAAAGACAAGGTAACTGGCAATGCTTATGAGTTTCATGGTGATTTTATAGAGATACTTATCAATGCTATTGAATCTCATCCCCTGCTTACTCTTAGGCTAACCTCAGAGCCTGAAACATTGTCTGAACCGGGAACTGTAGATTTGGTATGCACCGTTATAAATGAAGGGGATATAAAAATTGATAATATCGAGCTGATTTTAAATGAAAGAACACTTTATATAGGTAGTATTCTGACATTAGAGCCCGGCGATCAGGAGACCCTTACCCTTCCAGGACTTAGTATAGAAGAGGATACCTCCTTTACCGTTACAGCCAAGGGAATCACCTATGACGGTCAGGAAGTAGAGTTTACCAGTGAGCCTTATGAAATAAAAATTGGTGAGGATATTCCTGAAGAGGAGAAAGCTGAGAATCCTAAGCTTAGTTTCCTTAAGAAACTGCTTGGAGTTATTATAGCCTTAGCTATTGCTACTGCCGGGGGAATGGTGTATCTGATCCGCGATTTAAGAAAGGGCGGCAAGAAAGAGCCTAAGGGAACAAAAAGGGTAAAAACCAGGAGGAAAAATACAGCCAACAGAAAGGGACAACAATAGAAGTTATTTGCTACACCTTGCCATAGCGTTTAATAAGCTGGTCTACAGACATAAAATATTGACAGCCTTTTTGCTTTGATCTGTGCTTGGGGGATGCTTTTGATCGGGATGGGGAGAAGACCCATTTTAGAAAGTTCATCCATAAAACTAAAAATCCTGCGTTAGGTAAGTCTTCCATAGGCTTTAGTTCAAATCCCAGCCTTTTCAGGCCAGGTCCCATCATGGTAACGCCCCATATAACTTTAGCCCTTGGGTCCAGCTTGCCCTGGCTTGCTAGCTGGGCTAAGTTGTGCATTTCCTCGCGAAAGAGGGGCAGAAGGCGGATATTACCAGCCACCTTGACATCCCCCACTTTGCCCTTAGCCAGTGTCAGGTTAGATATATGTAATTCTATAACATAATCCCCCCTGTTTAATTGGGTACCATCAGCCAGGGTAGTAGGCTGGCCAGTATAAGGATGGACAGTCATCCTCAGCAGATCATAAGGGGAGTTTTCCACTGTCTTTATATTTGCTATCTGTTCAAAGATTTTTTCCCACAGGATTATAACTGGTCTAATTATTAGCTTTAGCATAGTATTCTCCTTTCATCCTATCCAGGCTAACAAACTCATAGCCTTGCCCTTTAAGACTTTTTATAATAGTAGGCAGTGCTTTTAAAGTTCTTTCAGGCGCCCCTGGTGCTCCTTGATTGTCATGGAGTACGATAATGGCTCCTGGATGAACTTTTTTTATTACTGTATTATATATGTGTTCTACAGTGGTGTTTTTATCCCAGTCCTGTGCTTCAATGGACCAGTAGGCAGTTTTTAGATCCAGCCTTTCGGCGGCAAAGATGCTAATGAGGTTAAAGGTGCCCCAGGGGGGGCGGTACCACTTAGGAGGATTTCCCAGTATATGCTCTAGTATATTATAAGTTTGGATCATATCCCTTATAGTCCTGGTAGGAGACATCAGCCAGGCATGTCGGTGGGAGTAGGAGTGGATACCCAATGCATGTCCCTCTGCATCCATTCGCTTTATTATATCTGGGTAAAGCTTCGCCTGCTTTCCCATAGTAAAAAAGGTAGCAGTCACCTGATGTTCTTTTAATATGTCCAACAGCCGTGGAGTATAGTTTGGGTTAGGACCATCATCAAAGGTTAGAGCAATTTGCTTTTTTTGTGTCTGCCCCTTTCTAAGGACTTTCTTTGAGCGATTACGTGCCCAGTAGCTGGGCAAAAGGCAGTATAATAGAAAAATAATAAGTATTGCAAGAAGTATAGACCACCACATTTTTTCACATCCAATTCTCCAGTTCTTATAGAAAAAGATAGCTTGTCTATTACTTTAGGCACAAGTTATCTCCATTTGAACATAATGGGCTATGGATAAGTCAATCATCAATAGCCATGATTATGCAAAAAGTTTACTGTTATCTCTATCAATAATATTGATGGATTTATTCTTTATATTAATCATATTTAATAGAATATCTACTGTATCCCTGGCTGAAAAGGGTTTTGACAAAGGTGTCATAGCCCGTGAAATACCTTCAAGTATAGTGGGGTTTTCAATGGCCTTTTTTATAAGCTCTACAGCCTGGTTCTGGTTTTTTGCAAGCATAGCAGCCTTATTTTCAAGAAGAAAATTAACATTGCACTGTTCATGACCAGGCAGAGGCTTATATAACAAAATAGGCAGCCTAACAGCCAAGGCTTCAAAGACCGTTATTCCACCAGCTTTGGATAAGAGCAGATGGGAGGCCTTCATAAGGGGGGCAATATTTTCTATATAGCCCAACACTTTAATTGGTATATTAGAAGTCTGGGCCATAGCCTCAAGGTTTTGTGCCAGCTCTTTATTAGACCCTGTTAAAGCAATAACCTGCATGGGCAGGGAAAGGTCTGACAGTCTTTGGCATATTTTTTCTATGCCGGGCATAAAACCCTGGCCTCCACCCATAATTATAAGGGTAAATATATCCGGGTTTAGATTAAGTTTCATCCACAGGCCAGGATCCACTGATGGAGACTCAAACTGTGGCCTGATGGGTATACCAGTAACATGTATCTTTTCTTTTGGTATGCCCCGATCTGTCAGGCGAGAAGCAACAATATCAGCTGCAACCATATAGGCATCTACCTTGGGATGTATCCATTGGCTGTGGACAGCAACATCGGTGATGACTACCGCCAGGGGTATATCTATTTTTCCTTCCTCTTTTAGCTGAGAAACAACACCAGCAGGAGTGGGGAAGGTACATACAATCAATTTTGGAGAGCACTGCTGTATTAGATCCAGGAGTTTGCTCTTGCCCATTTTATTCAGAATTCGCTGCCACTTGGAATCCGGTTTTATGTCCCTGGTAGTCTTATAGAACCAGTCGTAGCCAAAGGAAAAGTATTTGAGCATTTGAGCATAACCAAATTTTATAGTTTTATTAAGAAGGGGATATATGCACTCAAAATAGTTGTATATACCCACTTTTAAAGAGGGCTGCATCTGGCTGACAACCTTTTTTATTGCTACAGAGACCTGATGATGGCCGGTACCAAAATCAGCGGATAATATTAAGATATCACATTTTTTTATATCAATCTCGGGCATTAGTAAACTCCTTTTGCATATAGTTCCAAGAGGCTTACCAGAAGCCTTTTGTGCTAGATTATATTATATCAGAAGGCAAAGAAGTTTGTATATTAAAAAACTCTTAACAGATATTTCTAACTTTTTATTTACATTTTGTTAAGAAAATCCGAAGTTTTTTCGTCATAATACCAAGGGACAGGTGTTTGTGTTATAATAAATGAACTACAGGGTACGAAAAAATAATAATTACATTGTACGTTTTGATATTTGCTGATGATAGGGGAGGGTTATATGAATATAGAATCCCAGTTAGTTGAAAAATCTATGGATGGGGATTTAGATGCTTTTGAGGAGCTGGTATTGCTCTTTGATAAAAAGATCTATAATTATTGTCTCCGTATGACCAACAACTACAGCGATGCTGAAGATCTGGCCCAAGAGGTATTTTTAAAAGTATATAGAAACCTGAAGAATTTTAGGAAAGACAGCAAGTTTTCTACATGGATATATCGTATTGCCTATAATACCTGTATTGATAATTATCGTAAAAAAAGGCTTAAGCTCCTTTCCTTAAGTAAAATAGATGATGACCAGCAGGAGATAGATATCCCGTCTCCGGAGCCTTTACCTGAAGAACAGGTGATTAGTAGCGAAAAATACAGGCTTATAAAGGAGTGCATTGCCGATTTAAAGCCTAGATACAAATCGGCCATAATCCTTAGGGATATCCAAAACTATTCCTATAAAGAAATTGCCGAAATTCTTGATATTCCTATTGGAACAGTAAAATCCGATATAAATCGAGGTAGAGCTCTTCTGCGAAAGGCTCTAAAATCTCGTCTAATAGAATATGGCGAGAGGAGGATGAAATAATGGATTGCAAAGTTTTTGATGAATATATTAGCCTTTATATAGACCAACTTTTAGATGAACAGGATAAAAAGAATTTTGAACTGCATCTAAATCAATGTTCCCAGTGCAAAGAGAAATATGAAGAAACCAGGGAGCTGGTATCTTTAATAAGAGGCATAGATGAGGAACCCCTGCCCCGGGGATTTAGGAATAACTTAATTAAAAAGCTGGAAAGATCACAAAAAATCAATACAGGTTATTTGCTAAGATGGTTAGGTGCTATGGCAGGCATTATAGTAATATTCCTGTCTGTCAAAGCCATAAAAGATACAAGATTTACAGGAACAATAGATAAGGAGATGCTGCCTATTGAAGGGGTGGCTGAGGATATGGCCAGTACCGATAGCGCAGTTGAAGAGTTTGCTCATGATGACATGGAACGGGGATCATCCGATATGGTGGTTATGGAAGACAATTATGACTCTGGGGAAATAACAGCCTTGGATGAAAATGCAGATAGAACTGAGAATACAGATGGTATTGATGAGGGTATAATGTCAATACAGTCAGATTTGGTAGAGGTATATGTGCAGGATATATGTATAACTCCACATACCCTAATTCTAATGGCAAATAACCACGGATTAGAGCTGATAGAAAATGATGGAGATTCTGTTGTTATTGATATAAGGGATGATGAAGAGAGAAGTATATTATATAGGGAGCTTTCTAAAATGGGTGAGGTTAGAGATATTGGTGAAAATATAGGAAGCAATGAGGTAAAAATAATTATAAAAAGTAAAAATGAATAATAATATAAACTAGGATGGGAAATTAAGGGTTTAGCTGTATAAATAGGATAAAATTGGTGAATAATATACCTATCATATACAATATTTAAGGAGTGAAGGAAATGCAGGAAAACACAGCTAAACCTTTCTTGGATCCCATTTTAGTTTCTTTGATGAAAAAGGAAGTTAGCAAATCTAAAGAAGCAGATGAACCGGTAAACAGAGCCTTTGAGGTTATTGCAGAGAAAAGTGGACTTAAATTTAATACCGTAAGAAATTATTACTATAGGTATATACACGAGAAGGATAACAAAAACTCCAGAGCAAATACAGAAACTCAATCCAGAAGAGGAGATGTAGCCGGAAACACCTTTACAGAGCAAGAGGTTAAAGATCTGATGATGGCCATGCTTATAGGGCAGGCAAAGGGGAAATCTGTGCGGGGCTGTGCAAAGGAACTGGCTAATAACGACAAGAAACTTATGTTGAGATACCAGAACAAATACCGAAATGTCATAGCAGGAAACCCGGAGTATGTAAGAGAGCTTATGGATGAGATGGCCAGTAAGGGCTTGGTGTATTACAATCCTTTGAACAAGCAGGTGGTTCATGGAAAAGCCTTTGATTCAGAAGGGGAGTTGTTTGATAATGTAGGCAGGTTGGTATCTAACATCAATGAAATAGACAGTCCACAATTATATAAATTTTTAGCAGGTTTGCAGGAGCTGACCAGCATGGCCCTTCAATACAAGCGGCAGAGCAAAGAGAAAAATCAGGGACAACTTATATCAATAATAAATAAATTGATAGACATAAATAAGCGATTTTTAGATCTGCCTCCTGCAGCAAAATTAACTGGTTTGTCAGAATATATAAGACAGGTGGAGAACTGTATTAAGGAAATGGATAAGATATCCTGCTAACAAAATGTTAGCAGGATATCTAAAAAGGGTATAAAAAGAACGGGCTGAAATTTGGCCCGATATTTGTATTTGGGGGTATTGTATAATGAATCGTTATGCTGCGACTAAGAAGGTTGCCATATTAGGTATTGGGACAAATATAATACTGCTTATAATAAAATTAGCAATAGGTTTTATAAGTAAAAGCCAGGGTATGATTGCTGATGGCTTTAATAGTGCGGGAGATGTTTTTGCATCAGTAATGACATATTTAGGTAATAAAATAGCCAGTATGCCTGAGGACAGGAGCCATCCTTACGGGCACGGGAAGGCTGAATATATTTTTTCTATGATTATAAGTTTTTCCCTTCTGCTGGTCGCAGTTGAGGTATTTAAAAGTGCGTTGAAAGCTATTATAGTAGGACAAAGCTTTATTTTTTCATGGTGGCTAATAATAGTAGCTTCTATAACTATAGTGTCTAAGGCTGCATTATGGCTATATACCCGTCATGCGGGCAAAAGATGGGATAACCTGCTCATAATTGCCAACTCCGAAGACCACAGGAATGATATATTAATTACCTTATCCACTCTTGTAGGAATAATTCTAGGCGCAGCCAAGATATACTGGGTGGATGGAATTGTAGGTGTTGGAATATCCCTGTGGATAGGCTATACAGGGATAAAGATATTCATCAGTGCCTATAATGTACTTATGGATACCAATATAGAGCAGGACTATCTTGCCAGGCTGAAAGAAGAAATAGAATCCATCAAGGGTGTAGACCATGTGGATTCTATCAATGCAAAGCCCATAGGAGTAAGTTTTATAATTATAGTAAAAGTATCGGTCTCTGGTACCATGACCGTAGAGCAGGGTCATTCCATTGCTGCTCAAATTAAAGAAAAAATAAAAATGAAAAAAAATATAGGCGATGTGGTAGTCCATGTAAATCCAACATAAGACCAAAACCAATTATTAGTGGTTACAGTTTCAGGCCCTAAAGCTTTAAACCAGGATAGGTTTCGTGCTATGCCATAAAAAATAGTAATGACCAGTGCCAGATAAATTATTGCGTTTCTGTATCTAGAATTATAATTTAACCTGGTTAACAGGTAATGTATTATTAAAATAGGTGGTATTAAAACTATAAGGGCATTATACCTAAGGGCGTGATAAAACTTAAAATGCATAAGAGAGTGTACAGCCCTGGTCATACCACATCCCGGGCAGTATAAGCCTGTAATTTTATTGAAGATGCACGGCAATATAGGCCCTTTAGCAGGATCTCCTACGTAGACAAATACCATTAGCAGCAAGATAATTATTGTAAATATTATTTTTTTGCTATGCAGCATTGTTTTTTTCTAATATATCGTTAATGTCCGACTGGATAATGGCATAAGCAATAATCCCCACACCGAACAGAGAAAGTATCAGGTAGAGAATTGAGTTGTCATTAGCCGGAACTCCTGCCCTAACTTGTGCATTGTACATTTTTTTACCCATTTGATAACTCCAGTAAAGACCATAGATACCGCAGGTAATTAGTGTAAATAAAAAGGCTGTGCCTCCTGATGTTTTGTGGTCGCCACTTAGCTCATTGGCATCGTCAGTTAATTGAATAAACCAGTAGATCCCGTACAAGCCACAGGTTACCAAAGTCAACACTATGGATGTAACTACATTTCTTTGTTTTAGCATCTTATCCCTCCTGAATATAACAAAAATTGACTATAAAAATAATTATTCGACATAGACTGGGAAAACCCTCTTTATTTGGTCCAATATCTAAAGCTGCAGCAAGGGCTATATATTACCATAAATATGATTTTGTTTGATACTGAATACCAATTAGATTATAATTGGTTACACATAATTAATCCGTTGTGCTGGTTCATCTCATATGATTTATAAAGGCTATAAACGTTAACTTATTAATAGCCATAAAATATAGTGATCCAACCATTCAACTAGCACAACCAGTTAAATATAAAGTTTTTATAGGAAGGGATGAACAGATGGTTATTGGTGTAATTTCTGATACCCATGGACAACTTACACAAAAGGCCCTAAAAGCCTTAGAGGAAAGCCAGATGATTATTCATGCCGGTGATATAGGGGATCCTAATGTTTTAGAAAAACTCAGGGAAATTGCTCCTGTTTATGCTGTTAGAGGCAACACTGATAGAGCCAGGTGGGCACAAGGGATTCCTATGACTCAGGTAGTAGAGATAGAAAATTTGCTCATTTTTGTTATACATGACATAAGTATGTTGGATCTAGATCCAAAAGCAGGGGGTTTTGATGCCGTAATATACGGACATTCCCATATTCCCAAAGAGGAATGGCAGGATGGGGTACTATACTTTAACCCTGGCAGTGCAGGACCAAAGAGGTTTCGACTGCCTATTTGCCTCGGGAGAATAAGGATAACAGAGGGAGAAATTGAAAAAGTAGAGCTGATAAATTTAGAAACCTAGCTATGGTAAACTAATACTCATTGCCTAATCTTCCTATTATTGGTACAATATAATCTGATGTAAAGTGAACAAAGTCCCAGATATTATATTAAATAATAGGAGGAAAAGAAAATGCCTGTATTTGAGATTTCTGGTAATCAGTTTTTGTATGATGGGAAACCTGTAAGGATTCTGTCTGGAGCCATACATTATTTTCGTGTAGTGCCTGAATATTGGAGGGACAGGCTCCTAAAGCTAAAGGCTTGTGGTTTTAATACTGTAGAGACATATGTGGCATGGAATATACATGAGCCCCGTCCTGATGAATTTAATTTTGAAGGAATGGCCGATATCGTAAAGTTTATTGAGATAGCTCATGAATTAGACCTAATGGTAATTGTACGCCCTGGACCATATATATGCTCAGAGTGGGAGTTTGGTGGGCTACCTTCCTGGCTACTGGCCGATTCAAATATGAGGCTGCGCTGTTATCACAAACCCTTTCTAAAAAGGGTGGATAAGTTCTTTGATGAATTATTACCCCGTCTAAGGCCTTTACTTTGTACTAATGGAGGACCTATAATTGCCATGCAGGTAGAAAATGAGTACGGCAGTTATGGCAATGATAAAGACTACCTAAACTATTTGAAAAAGGCTATGAGAGACAGGGGTATGGATGTCCTTCTTTTCACCTCAGATGGACCAACCGACGGTATGCTGCAATCTGGTACCCTGGAAGATGTGTTTATGACAGCAAATTTCGGTTCCAGACCTGAGGAGGACTTTGCAAAGCTTAAGGAGTATCAGCCCGACAAACCTTTGGTATGTATGGAGTATTGGAATGGCTGGTTTGATCATTGGGGAGGAAAGCATCATACCAGAGACGGGGCTGATGTAGCCGATGTTTTAGACAGGATGCTAAAGATGGGCGCATCTGTCAACTTCTACATGTTCCACGGAGGAACCAACTTTGGGTTTTATAACGGAGCTAACAGATATGAAAAATATACCCCTACCGTTACCAGCTATGACTATGATGCTCCATTAAGTGAATGTGGTGATCCTACTGACAAATACTATGCTGTGCAAGAGGTATTATCCAAATATGTAGATGTGGACAAGGATCTGATGCCAGAACCTATACCCAAAAAGGCTTATGGCAGACTGGAATTGACTGAGACTGCCAGTCTTTGCCATAATTTGGACAGGCTAAGCAAGCCTGTAAAGACAGCATGCCCTGAGCCAATGGAAAAGCTAGGGCAGGACTATGGCTTTATTCTATACAGCACCAATATTCCTGGTCCCCGAAAGGACAATCAGCTGTTTATACAGGATGTTCATGACAGGGCATTAATTTTCGTAGATGGAGAGTTTAAGGGAATATACATGAGGGACGAACCTCAGGATATTACCTTTGACATACCAGAAGAAGGAGTAAAGCTGGATATATTAGTTGAGAATCTGGGACGGGTCAACTACGGTCCTCATTTAAAGGACTATAAGGGAATCACCGAGGGAGTAAGGCTGGGCAATCAGTTCCTGTTTGGGTGGACCATCTATACCTTGCCTTTAAAGGATCTGTCCCCACTAAAATATCAAGGACAGAAAAAAGATAAATTACCAGCATTTTTCAGAGGATATCTGGAGGTAGATGAGCCTGCAGACACCTTCCTATCTATGGAGGGTTGGGGCAAGGGAGTTGTTTTGGTCAATGGATTTAACCTTGGACGTTACTGGAATATTGGCCCTACAAAAACCTTATATATTCCTGCACCACTACTCAAAAAAGGCAGGAATGAGATTGTGGTGTTTGAACTGGAGAGCCTTAAAGAGCCAGTCGTAGATTTTTTGGGCAATCCGGATTTGGGATAGTATAGGAAATATAGTTTAAGCTGCATACTGCGTTCTCCTGGAGGGCTAGCTTCCCTATTTGGAGGGCGCAGTATATATATTATTTATCTGTCAAATACTATTCAAAAAAGCTAAGATGAGAAGACAGATGCAGGAGTATTTTGTAGACCTTCATGTACACATTGGCAGGTCCTCCTTAGGAAAAATTACAAAGCGGGGTACATCGGACAAGTTAACCTTTAGCAACATCGCTTACGAAGCCTATCACAGAAAGGGGATTCAGGTAATAGGAGTAGTGGACTGCGTATCTCCCTGGATCATAAGGGATATTGAGGAGCTGCTAAATGCCGGGGAGTTAGATGAGCTACCTGAGGGAGGGATGGTTTATAGTGAAGATTTAATAATTTTGCTGGGGTCAGAGATTGAGACCAGGCAAAAAGAGGGGTGCAGTGCCCATTCTCTAATGTTTTTCCCAAAATTCTCTCAGGTCAGGGAATTTTCACGTATAATGGACAGACATATGACCAACCTGGAATACAATTCCACTGTTAGCAGGCTGTCAGGACAGGAGCTTTTTGATATAGTAGATTCCCTGGGAGGGATTTTTATACCAGCTCATGTTTTTACACCTTACAAGGGATTCTACGGCAATTGCACTGATCGCTTGCATAAAATTTTTGATTCAGCCTCTCTTGAAAAAATACCCTCTATTGAATTGGGTTTAAGTGCCGATACAGGTATGGCATCCCAGTTGTCAGAGCTGGATACCAAGACCTTTATCAGCAATTCAGATGCCCACTCTCTAAGAAAGATGGGCAGGGAATACAATATAATGCTACTGAAAGAGTTAAACTTCGATGAAGTGGTAAAGGCCTTAAGAAACCAGGAAGGACGGAAGATAGTAGCTAACTTCGGTTTAAATCCAAAGCTGGGTAAGTATCATAGAACCTTTTGTTTAAACTGCCAGATTATTACGCAGCTACCGCCTCCCGTTACGGAATGCCCCAATGATCCAAAGCATAGAGTGGTTATGGGTGTGCTGGATAGGTTAGTAGTGATCAGAGATCGAGGGGAAAGCCTTGATAGTCAACGACCTCCCTATCATTATCAGGTGCCTCTTGACTTTATCCCAGGTGTAGGCCCCAAGACCATAGATAAACTTATTCAAGCTTTTGGTAATGAAATGAATATCCTTCACAGAGCTTCCAGGGAAGAGATCAGGGAGGTGGTCTCAGAAGATATAACTGACATGATCATGCAGGCCAGACAGGGCACCCTATCCCTGGTGCATGGGGGTGGTGGGAAATATGGAAAGGTTGAGCATTAATTCTGTAAATCTGTTAAAAGCAAAATAAATTAAATTTAAGGGGGAGTATGGTGTGACTAAAAGAGATATATTTCTAAAAACTATAAAGAGAGAAATGGAAGGCTATGTTCCTTTTGAGTTTAGCCTTTGTCCATCACTAGTGAATAAGTTTAAGCAAAAAACAGGAAGGACGGACTATGTAGAGTATTTTAATATGCCTGCCAGATATATTGCTGTTGAAGCCCTGCCCCGAAAGGTTGACTTTAGTACCTATTTTAAGGACAAGGGGTCTGATATTTCGGTAGATCATTGGGGAGTAGGCTATATACAAGGCTCTTTAGAGCATTTTAACAGGATGGTTCATCCCATGGAGGATTTTGAAACCATAGAAGAGTTTAAATCTTTCCCATACCCAAATGTGGAAGAGGATTATAATTGGGATAAGCTTCCTTCTATTGTTGAAAGTATAAAAAAGAGTGATTTAATAGCTGTAGCCAGTATGGCCATAACAATTTTTGAAATTGCATGGTACCTTAGGGGAATGGACCAATTTATGGTGGACTTAATGATGCAGCCAGAGCTAGCCTGTTATCATATGGACAGAATTACCCATATCAGGTGTGAATGCGCGAGAAGATATGCCAGGGCAGGGGTGGATATTCTCCATGTAGGGGATGATGTTGCTACCCAGAGAGACATGATGATGAGCCCGGAGATGTGGCGAAAGTTTTTAAAGCCCCGTTTAAAGAAAGTTATAGATGCTGCCAGGGAAGTAAATCCTGATATTTTGATTGACTATCATTCTGACGGAAATGTGGAGAGTATCATCCCTGATCTTATAGAGATAGGGGTAGATATATTAAATCCTGTTCAGCCCGAGTGTATGGATCCGGTCAAAATAAAGGAACTCTATGGAGATAAGCTGTCCTTTAGAGGTACTATAGGAACTCAGACTACCATGCCTTTTGGATCAGCAGAAGAGGTAAAAAGAGTATGCAGGGAAATGATTGATAAAATAGGGAAAGGCGGCGGCTTTATATTAGCACCTACCCATGTATTGGAACCAGAGGTACCCTGGGAGAATATAGAGGCTATGTTAAGCGTTGTAAATGAATATTGGCCTTTTTAAATTGTATACATTTGGTATACAAAATCAAATGTATACATAATAATTTAAATATAGGATTTACAATAAACTGCCATTTTTTATAGAGAATATGTCTAAAAAAATACACACAATTGTAGCATTGATTGTAAATTCTATAAAACTGACCAAAAAAAATTTAGAAAATTATATATATTGACAATACGGATTAGAGATGCTAATATATAAATACAACTTGAGTAGTAACGTTTTAATATATGCACTTTGACATGTTATCACCAGACGTATCATGTTTGTATATTTGTTTGTAACTCTTATGTATATTTATAACTATTAATTTTATGTTTTTACTTGGCAAGTTTTTTTATTTGTTTGTTTTTTTATCTAGAAATTAGTTATAATGACTGCAAAGCAAAAGAAGTGGTCTATTACCACATTCAGATTTTCAGAATAATTTATTTATAGGAAGTTCAATTTAGCCCCTTTTATGGCTAATTTAGCCATATATAATACAAAAAACTATTAAGGAGGTATTT
>JAAYGY010000012.1 GCA_012735575.1 Clostridiales bacterium | reverse complement strand
AATCGCTTTGTTGATCCTCAATAGTTGCATTAGGATTTATTTCTAAATATGCTTCCCTTAATTTTTCCTTCACAGGTGTAACTGAGGAAGAACCAGCTACTACAATTTTACCTGATGGTTTTGTTCCACTATATGGCGCAGCGTTATCATCGATACTTATATAAGATTCTGCAACTACCTCTTGCCCTTCTTTACTCATTATAAAATCAATAAAGTCTTGGGCTAATTCGCTTATTTCATCTTTGGTGGCTATATTAAAAGGTCTCGCAAGTTTATAATCTCCAGACTTAATATTTTCCGTTTTAGGTGCTACTCCATCAATCTTCAATGCTTTAACGGTATCATTTAGGGAACCTGTGGACACATATCCTATAGCATATTTTTCTCCGGATACGCTAGAAAGAACTGTATCAGTTTTCATTTGAGTGATAGCTTCCTTTGTAGTTCTATCAGTTTTTGTACCGTCGTCACCTTTTTCTTCGATACCAGTTAATTCAACAAATGCTCCTCTAGTTCCTGAACCTTCTTCCCTTGTGACCATTACTATTTCGGAAGAAAGGTCAAAACCTCCATTATCATAGGCTCCACAACCTGTTAATATGCTAAATGCAAAAATCAATACCAACAAACCAATAATATTCTTTTTCACCATGTTACCACATTTTTCATTTCTATTTTCCATGTCAATATTAATATGTCAATGTAAAATCTATAATATTCTTAATGTAAAATCTATGTAAAATATTGTAGTTAGCTATAATTAAACATAAAAAGAAGGGACTAAACTCCCTTCTTTTTATATTAGATCAAATTATTAAATTAACTTTTATATAGCTTGTTCTATGTTTATAATAGCTATTGATAAGTTAATGATCTACACTAATTTGGTTCAGAAAATTTGGCTCTTAGTTTTCTCCAAATTAGTATCGGAATAAATGCTCAATAATCAATATAAATCCTCTTCAATTTTAAATATCCTATAAGATCCGCTAAGGCCCATCCGATGGGAATGGCCCACCATATCCCAATTACTCCCATTGAAGGTATTGATGAAAGGACATAGGCTAAAACTACTCGTGTGCCTAGGCTTGCTATAGTTAGTACTATAGACATGCCTACATTCCCAAAGCCTCTGTATAGTCCATAAAACATGAATAGATACCCTATTAAACAATAAAAACTAGCCTCAATATAGAGATATTGAACTCCAATATTAATAATCTCTACTTCTTCTGCCTTAATAAATATTCCTAACAAGGGTCTTGCAAAAATAACTACAATAGCTGATATTAGCAAACAAAAAATAGTTATAATTTTAACTGCTGATACAATCCCCCTTCGAATTCGATCCAGTTTATTGGCGCCTTTGTTTTGAGCGATAAAGGTAGAAAATGCATTCCCAAAATCCTGTACTGGCATATAGGCAAAACTATCTATTTTAACACCTGCAGCAAAAGCAGCCATCACTGATACACCAAAACTATTTACTAATCCTTGCACCATTAGGATGCCAAAATTCATTATGGATTGTTGAACACTGGTTAGAATTGAATAATTAGCGATCTTCTTTACTATTTCACTATTGAATTTCATATGTTTGCGCTGTGGTCTTATCTCAGGTATCTTTATAAAACTATAAATTGCTATTGCTATAGCAGAAAAACATTGAGCAATAATGGTGGCCCATGCGGCACCAGCTACACCCATGTTCAAGGAGACTACAAAAATTATGTCTAAAATAATATTGATTATTGCAGCTATTATTAGGAATATAAGGGGAACTACAGAGTTTCCCACACTTCGTAGAACAGCAGCAAAATAATTATAAACAAAAGTAAAACTAATACCATAGAAAATAATCTTAATGTATTCCTTTGTATCCTTTAATATATCAATAGGTATTCTCATAAACACTAAAATCTCATCAATAAACACGAATGAAAAAATGTTTATAGCTCCAGTTATTAACCCAATAAACCACAGGGATGTAAAGATACTACTCTTTAGCATATGGATTTCGCCAGCACCATAGAACATTGAAAAAAGCACTCCACTGCCCATACAAAGTCCCAGTATTATTGAAGTAAGAAAAACCATAAGAGTATATGCACTACCTACTGCAGCCAAAGCACTCGGACCAATAAATTGACCTACAATAATTGTATCAGCTATATTGTACAGTTGTTGAAATAGATTTCCGATAATCATAGGTATAGCAAAACTAATAATCGCCCTAGTTTCATTTCCTTTTGTGAGATCTTTTAGCACTATATAAACTTCCTCTCCTATTCAAAATACTTATTTAGTTGCGAAACGCAATCTGAAAGTTTCATATTGTAATCTTGTAGATTTTAACATCATCTATGTGCTTTGTCAATGATTCCTAATTAATCCCAAAAATAGAGTTTTTTTTGATTTTTCCTTGCCTAAATGGTATGATTAGTGTAATATAGATAATAGAAAAAGTGGAGAGGATTGGTTTTGTATTTAAAAGGTTTAGATGAAACAGATAGAGCTATTATTAAACTGTTAACACAAAATGCTCGTATGAGCTATGTAGATATAGGCAAAGCAGTAGGCCTCTCAAGGGTAGCTGTAAAAGCCAGAATTGACGCATTAGAAAAGAAAGGTATTATAGAAGAATACACAACAATTATCAATCCACAAAAAATAAGTAGTGCCATATCTTCCTACTACGAAATTGAGGTCGAACATTCAAGCTACAACGACGTCATAAATATTTTAAGCTCCGATGATAGAGTCACACAAATTTATCAAGTAACAGGTATAAACAAACTTCATGTGCACGCTATTACCCAAGATAGAGAAGAAATGGAATCATTTTTGAATGAAGTAATGTATAGATTACCAGGTATTATATCCTTCAGTTGTAACATTATAATGTCACGAATAAAGGATATAAAAGGATTAAGACTCTAGAAAAGTCTCAGCTTTCTTTTGTTGCCTTATTTTATGTAAACAGTGTGGCAAGCTGTTTTTTGCCATTATTATAAATCCAATATTTTTAATATTGGAAAAATAAAAAGGTAAGGAGAGTAGTAGCGTATGAGACTTGAAGGAAAAGTTGTCGTAGCTCAAGGCGGTGGCCCAACCGCAGTAATTAACCAATCTTTGGTAGGCGCCGTACTTGAATCCAGGAAATTTCCCCAGGTTACAAAAGTTTATGGAGCTATCAACGGAGTAGCAGGTATCATCAATGAAGACTTCATCGATCTAACCCAGGAAACCACCCATAATCTAGAACAAGTTGCAAAGACACCTTCATCAGCTCTATTTTCAACAAGGGACAAGCCAGACCAAGCCTATTGCAAGGAAATCTTTAAAGTATTTAAAGCACATGATGTTAGGTATTTCTTTTATATAGGCGGTAATGATTCAGCGGATACGGTTAGAATAGTTAATGAACAGGCTGAATCTGCTGATTATGAATTTAGGGCTATTCACATTCCAAAAACAATTGATAATGATCTAATGGTAAACGACCATACCCCTGGCTATGGTTCAGCCGCTAAATTTGTTGCTCAGGCCTTTATTGGTCTTAATTTAGATAACAGAGCTTTACCCGGGGTGCATATAGGAGTTGTCATGGGTCGCCATGCCGGCTTTTTGACTGCCGCATCCTCTATAGCTCAAAAATACCCCGATGATGGGCCACATTTAATTTACCTGCCTGAGAAACCTTTTAGTATGGACAAATTTTTAAGAGATATTAAGAATGTTTACGATAAATACGGTAGATGTATAGTTGCTGTTTCAGAAGGGATACAAGATGAAAAAGGGCAACCTATTGTAACAAAGCTGGTAGACCAGGAAAGAGATGCTCATGGTAATATACAGCTGTCTGGAACAGGTGCTTTAGGAGATCTCCTGGCTAATCAAGTTAAGGAAAAGCTAAACATACAAAGAGTTAGGGCAGATACCTTTGGATACTTACAAAGATCCTTTATGGGATGCGTATCCGATGTAGACCAGCAAGAAGCAAGGGAAGTAGGCGAAAAAGCTGCTCAGTTTGCAATTTGGGATAATGTAGATGGTTCTATCACAATACATAGGACAGGTTATTATTCCGTAGACTATAAGTTGACAGATTTGCGGGAGGTCGCTGGTAAAACAAGATTAATGCCTGATGAATTTATTAATGATGAAGGCAATAATGTTACAGATGCCTTTAAATACTACCTCACCCCACTATTAGGGTCCGATATGCCAACAGCAAGCTTGCTGAGAGCACCTAGAGCCCCTAAAATCTTGAAGAAATAAAATTTATAAGGCGGGTTACCCCGCCTTTTTACTAACTAAAAAAAATTTAACTTTTAGAGCCAGCCTACATATTAAAGGTATCGTTATAAACATAAATGGTACTTGCCTCTAATAATATAAAGCTAAAATCTTCTAGTATATTCTATAGAATATACCAGTTCCCCATTCACATGTTCTGATTTCATTAGATCTATTTTGTCCACATCCACCTCTACCTGCTTAATTTCAGATGATAGTTTTTCAGGTAAAAAGGTATCCTTAACTTTGACTCTCCTACCTATAGTAATATGAGGTTTGTAGAGTCTGTTTTCCAATATAAATCCCTGATTTTCAAGTGCTTTGTGAAGTCGTTTTTGAAGATCTAAAAGGGTCTTGTTTTCTTCTATCCCTATCCAATATATATGTCCATCCCTGCCTCTAAAAAATCCAATTTCACTTAGTTTTATTGTAAATTTCTCTTCCTTAACCTGGTCCATAGCACTTTTTACTTTTTCCACCTGTGTTGATGGAACATTTCCAAGAAACTCCAACGTCAGATGTAAATGTTGGCTCTTTACAAATCTTCCCTGTTTACAATGTTTTTTTACCTCATCACTGATTTGCTGAATAGCATTTTTAGATTTTTCATCAAAATTAATAGCTATGAAAAGTCTCATTTCTTTACTCCTATTCTATTCCCAAAATATCCTTAATTACTTCACCAGCAATAATTAATCCAGCTACAGAAGGGACAAAGGATACACTTCCAGGAATTTGCCTTCTAACAGTACATTTTCGTGTTGTTCCTGCAGGACAAACACAATTAGTTTTACAATTATCCTCATTATTTACAATGGGTTTTAGTGGTGGTTCTTTAGAATATACTACCTTTAAGGATTCTATGCCTCTTTTTCTTAGTTCATACCTCATGGTCTTAGCAAGGGGACATACACTGGTTTTATATATATCCGTTACTTCAAATTTTGTAGGATCCAACTTGTTACCTGCACCCATGCAGCTAATAATAGGTGTATTACATTCCTTAGCTCTTTCAATCAGAACCAGCTTTGATGATACGGTATCAATAGCATCTACTATATAGTCATATTTGGATAAGTCAAACTCATCTGCATTTTCCTTACTATAAAAGGTCTGATTCGCTTCAACTTTAGTTCTTGGGTTAATCTCTAATATTCTTTCTCGCATCACCTCAACCTTGGGTTTGCCTATGGTCTTTCTGGTGGCAATTAGTTGTCTATTTATATTGGTTATACATACCTTGTCATCATCAAATATATCTATTCTACCCACACCGCTTCTAGCCAAAGCTTCAACAGTAAAAGATCCTACTCCACCTATTCCGAATACTGCTACAGATGATTCCTTTAATTTATTAACACCTTCAACGCCTAATAATAGTTCAGTCCTTGAAAATTCATTCATACTATAACCTCTCCAATTATATTTCTTTTGCATATAGAAGAATATGATAATAATGAATTTCACATATCTGCAAAATTCATAATTAATTATACTCGATAGGAAATTGAATTTCCACTAAATAATTTGGACAATTATAATTCTATATTGTACTACCTTTACAGGCTAGATAAGGAGGAATCTCATGATCCGTGAAGAATATATTAGTTATAGATAAGTTTACCTAAGCAAAATAAAAAGGGAGAGAAAAATATGGATTATCCTGAGATTAAAACCTTAAAAAGCAATCCAAGTTTGGAAGGTTTAGCTAAGTTAATACCTGACGTGGTTTTTTCTACTGCTACTGGCGTAGAACTTAAAATGCAGATAATGGTACCTTGGCATGATGAAACAGATCAAAGTGAAGAAAAAATTCCCCGTCGACCTCTTATTGTCTTCCTGCAGGGTAGTGCATGGACTTTTCCAGATGTTTATTATGAGATACCTCAACTTGCTGAATATGCAAGAATGGGTTATGTAGTAGCTACAATTACCCACAGGAGTTTTATGGAAGGATATCCCGCGCCTGCTTTCCTACAGGATGCAAAAACTGCAATTCGATTCTTACGTAAACATGCTCATATCTACGGAATAGATCCAAATCGGGTATGTTTTTGGGGCACATCTTCCGGTGGTAATACAGCTATGCTAGTGGCCATGACAGGGGATGATCCGAGATATAAAACTCATGAATATGCAGATTGCTCAGATAGTGTTTCTCTTGCTATTCAATGTTTTGGTCCTACTGATTTAGTAGAGCTTCTAGCCAATAATCCCAATATAACAAGTGCACAAGAACACTTTGGTGGATTTGTTGGAGGGAAATTAACAGAAAATATAGATCTATTAAAAGAAATGAGTCCTTTCCATATAGTTGAAAAAGATAAAAACTATCCTCCTCTACTTATTATTCATGGTGATGCTGATACTGTAGTTCCCTATGAACAGGGTGAGAAAATGTATAAAACCCTGATAAATAATGGATATGATACAGAAATGATTCGGGTAGAAAATGCACCCCATGAAGGTGCTTTCTGGAGTCGTGAATTACATACTGAGATTTTAGACTTTATTAAACGAAAATTATAGAAATCTTTATAATAAACCCTGCTCTTTGGATGAGCAGGGTCCTTTTATGGATAGAGTTTTATTTTAACCTAAAGGATTTTTTGGTATACGGATATTTCTTTTTTCAATACCAGTTAGCATATAACCGTCTATTAGCTAGTTTGTCAATAATATAGAAGGCAGATGAAAATCAATACTTTATTCTCATCTGCTTTTTTATTTAGAGCCCGTTTTGCAACAGCTCCCTTGTATCATATCTTAGGTAAAGCCTCTATTAACCTGTCTACACTTTCTTGGGTAGTAGCCCATGAAGTGACAAGCCTAATCACGCTGCTATCTTGGTCAATCTTTTTATAAATATAAAAATCAAATTTTTGTGCTAAAAACTCTAATACATGGTTAGGTACAACAGGAAATAGCTGATTGGTGCATGGCGGTACATAGAAAGAATAACCCAGTTCTGTCAAAGCACCGGTTATTATCTCTGCCATCTTATTGGCATGTTTAGCCAATCTAAAATATAGATCATCCTGAAACAGGGCTTCAAATTGGATGCCCATAACAAAACCTTTGGCCATAAGAGCCCCTTTTTGCTTTATTAAATACCTAAGATCTTCTTTTAGGTTATCATTGCAAACAACCAAGGCTTCACCCAGTAATGCTCCATTTTTAGTGCCACCAATATAAAAAACATCCACTAAATTGGCAATATCCTTAAAGGTTAAATCGTTATACTTAGACATTAAAGCATTTCCAATACGTGCACCGTCAAGAAAAAGAATCAGCCCTTTTTCTTTACAAACATTATGAATGCGAGTTAGTTCATCCTTAGAATAAATGGTTCCTAACTCCGTAGAGTTTGATATATAAACCATCTTAGGCAGTACCATATGTTCATCAGAATGATATTTTAATACAGCCTCAATGGCTTCTGGATACAGTTTGCCTTCTTTTGATGCCGCTATAACTACCTTATGTCCTGTAGCCTCAACAGCGCCTGCTTCATGTACATTAATATGACCAGTGTCGGCAGATATAACACATTGATGAGGTCTTAGCAGTGCAGAAATAACTGTTAGGTTGGTCAGTGTACCACCAGGGATAAAATGAATATCAGCCTTTTGCCTTCCTATTAATTTCCGAATATATTCTCTGGATTTCTCGCTGTGTACATCTAACCCATATCCTATATTTTGCTCGTAATTTGATTTATAAAGTAGTTCTAGTATTCTAGGATGGGCACCCTCGCTGTAGTCATTCATAAAACTATACATTATCCGACTCCTTATACCTGTTCCAACCTACTATTTCATCTAAAGACTTACGAGCTTTTGAATGGCGCTTAGCATCACCTTTCATTTCGGGATATCCCAAAGGTAACAAGGCTACAACTTCCATATGCTCTGGTAACTCCAATATTTCATGGCATAGCTTTGCATCAAAGGCACATATCCAGCAGGTACCTAAGCCCTGATCTGCAGCAGCTAATGTCATATGATCTATAGCAATAGCTACGTCAATATCACAATGATCCTTATCGTCCTGCCTTTTCCAGGATTCCTTATGATTACCGCATACCACTATTATTACTGGTGCTTGTTTAAACCATTCTCTCGGATAACATTCAGCAATTTTCTCCTTTAATTCACTATCATCAATTACAATAAAATAACGTGGTTGAAAATTACAGGCCGATGGTGATACTCTGCCTGCTTCTAGAACCTTAATAATTTTATCCTTTTCAACGGAAATATTCTTATAACTTCTCACAGAATATCTTTGTCTTGCTAATTCTAAAAAGCTCATATATATCTACCTCCCATAATAATATAAATTTGAAATATCATGAATATTTTCATCTATACAAAGCTAAAACTTCATAATGCTTATATAGAGACTTAAAATTACCATTATAATCAGGTCTCCAAGGCTTATTTTTTCCACAAAAATGAATTATAGCTGTATTACGCATTATGTAATCCATATTAACTTTCCCATTATTCTGCAGTTTGTAATATAGATAGTAACGGGCATCATAGTTGTATTTTATTTCATCTAATTTTTTAATATCTCTACTATAAAGAGCATTTAGAACATCCTGATCAGGTAAGAGTAACCTATTTTTATTCTTGGCAATATACTGGAAAATCTCCTGTTCCTTAATATTCTTTCTGTGAAGCGGTAAATTCATTAGGAGTACTCCTGAATTAAAATACTCCTCCATCTCATAAGCTTTAAGTCTGAGTGCGTTTATCACCTTAATTGGAATCCTGTTATGATAAGAGGCAGCATAGAGATAACCTTGTAAATCCGTATAATAAAGTTCTCTTATAGGGTTTATGACTAATATATCAGGATCCAGATATAAAATCCTATCCAGATCTGCAGGTAGAAATTTATATGCTAAAAGACGATAATACATTTCAACAGAATAATGTTTAACAACAGGTGCATTATCAAAGACTTTTTTAGGAATAGTTATTTCAAACAATCGGCTATTGTGCCTTGAAATAAAATGATAAAGATCTTCAATTTCCTCTTCGGTTATGGAAGAATGCATAAGGTATATATCAAATTTTTCTTCTTTATTATTGAAAAACAGTGACCAAAGCATTATTTTAAGCGGTTTAATATATTGGCTATTTAATGTAACTAAGATATTCAATTCTATCCCATCCTTTTCTAAGTTAATGACTTAATATCTTGCTTCTTAAATTAATAACAATAAACATGATTGCTAATTCCATTATATTTTAATTTCAGATTAAGTCAAATAGACAAATCAATATGTATAATTTCATGAATATAGAGTAAAGATATTTAATTTTGTCCAAAAACAACTATAACAAGGGTTGTTTTTTATCATCATTTCATTTATTATGATAATAAGCTTTTGCCAATAATAGGTTTATAAAATATATATTAAGATAATCTATTCAAGGTTTTTATTACCTGATCAATTCAGGTTTCTTTTTTAAATTATATATAGGAGTAAGATGGATATGAGTAAATCTTTTTCTCTTCAAGAAATAACTAAGGACTTAGTGGCAGTAGCAAAAGGAACAAAGCCTGCTGAGATGGTCATTAAAGGTGGAAAATTGATTAATGTTAATACAGGCGAGATCATCCCAGGTATGGATGTGGCTATTACTCATGGAAGAATTGCCTTGGTAGGAGATGCTTCTCATACTATTGGTCCCGATACTCAGATTATCAATGCTCAAGGATATTATATTTCTCCTGGTTTTATGGATGGCCATATCCATGTTGAAAGCAGTATGATGACTGTAGGAGAGTATGCCCGTGCAGTATTGCCACATGGAACTACCACTATATTTATGGACCCTCATGAGATTGCTAATGTATTGGGAATGCAAGGAGTTAAATTGATGATTGAGGAAAGTCGTTCACTTCCTTTGAGAACATATGTGGCCATGCCTTCTTGTGTTCCTGCTGCCCCAGGATTTGAAGATACCGGAGCCTCTATAGGTCCAGAGGAAATCAGAGAAGCAATGAAATGGGATGAAGTTGTTGGTCTGGGAGAAATGATGAACTTTCCAGGAGTCATTTACGGAGACGATTATGTTCATCAGGAACTACAGGCCACTTTAGAAGCAAACAAAATCATAACTGGTCATTTCTCAATCCAAGATACTGGAACTGATCTTAACGCTTATATTACAGCTGGTATTAGGTGCTGTCATGAATCAGTTCGTGCAGAGGACGCTTTGGCTAAAATGCGTTTAGGAATGTATGCTCAGCTAAGAGAAGGCTCTGCCTGGCATGATGTAAAAGAAACTATAAAGAGCATCACAGAAAATTCCGTTGATACTCGCTATGCAACTTTGGTAAGTGACGATACACATCCTGATACACTGATTACCCTGGGTCACCTGGACCATATAGTTAGAAGGGCTATTGAAGAAGGGGTAAATCCTATTACTGCTATCCAAATGGTAACTATAAATGTTGCCCAGTGCTTTGGCTTAGACAAGGATCTAGGCACTATTTCTCCCGGACGATGGGCTGACATACTTCTAATCAGTGATCTTTCTAAGATTAAAATTGAAAAAGTTATCGTCAATGGGGTGCTTGTAGCTCAAGACGGAAAGATGCTGGTTGATATTCCTAAGATGGAATATCCTGATACAGCTAAAAATACCATAAATATTTCTAAAGAGTTAGAGCCTGAAGATTTTATTATTAATCCACCTAATACCCAGATGAAGCAGGTCAAGGTTAGGGTTATAGAAATAGTGGAAGCAAAGGTGGGTACATATTCAATAGAAGCTATTCTTCCCGTAGAAACAGGTGTTGTTCTAAATGATATAGGTCAGGATATAATCAAAGCTGCAGTTATAGAAAGACACCATGGTACTGGTACTATGGGCAAAGGCTTTGTTAAAGGATTCCATATAAAAGAAGGTGCTGTAGCATCCACTGTTGCACATGACTCCCACAACCTTTTAATTTTGGGAACCAACGATGAAGATATGGCTTTAGCTGGTAACACTTTAGCAAAGGTAGGTGGAGGAATGGTAGCTGTCAAGAATGGGAAAGTAATTGCACTTCTTCCCCTCCCTATTGCAGGATTAATGTGTCAGGAACCAGCTGAAGCAGTGGCCAAAAAAGTAGAAGAATTAGACAAAGCATGGAAAGAGCTTGGTTGCCATCTGGTTTCTCCATTTATGACCATGGCCTTAATTGCTTTAGCGGTATTACCAGAGTTAAGGCTGACCAACAGAGGATTAGTTGATACTATAAACTTCAAATTTGTAGATCTGTTTGTAGAATAGATCTACAAAGGGATAGATAAACTCTATCCCTTTTTTATCTCATATATAGATTCTGATTCCAATGAAAAACTTGTATAGATAAAAGCCCTTTGATATTATTAATATTAGAAAAAGAACTTGATAAATCCTATATTTAGAAAGGGGACAAATTATGTTTTTCATTGGTATATTTGGGGTTAACCAATCAGATAAATTTATCCATACATACAATAATACTATATGCCCCACTTGCAGTGCCTTTACTCGTTATGAAATATTTAAAACATATTCATATTTCCATATATTTTTTATCCCTATATTCAAGTGGAACACGCGGTACTTTATAAAAACTTCCTGTTGTAATAGTGTTTATGAGCTTAATCCTGATATAGGCAGACAATATGATAAGGGACATAGCCCTGAAATTTTAAATGAACATTTAAGACCCATTTACAATCATTTTCCTGATAAAACTTGCCCTAATTGTAAAGCAAATATTGAATCTGATTATAGTTTCTGTCCCTATTGTGGTGCCAGGGTTTCTCCTTAGCTAATAAATAACACTAGTATAAAAGACTGGTTACAGCAAGTTCTAAAAGTGAAAAACCTAGTACTATCATCCAATGCTCAAAACCCAAGGCTTGCGTTTTTAGGATAGGGGATAAAAAGGGATTATATATTGCTAGAAGTAATAATGCAAAAGATGACAAGACTGCCAACACTAAGTATCTATTTGCAAACAAGCCTGATTGCCATACATGCTCATATTCCGATCTGCTTTCAAAAGCATAGATGAGCTCTGCTATTATTAGAGTAGTAAAGGCGACAGTTCTGGCTATTCCAATATCCCCATTGGTCAGATACAATATTAGCATATAGGCAGTAATGGTGCTCCCGCCTATCAACGAACCAGATACAAGGATCCTGGTCCCCAATCCTCTAGAGAATATACTCTCATTGCTGTCACGAGGTGCCCTACTCATAATATTACCGTCAGGTGGATCAACACTTAAAGCCAAAGCAGGTAGTCCATCAGTAACAAGATTAATCCATAATATCTGAATTGGGATAAGAGGAACAGGCATACCATAAATTGCTGCCACAGCCATAGCCACTATTTCACCTAAGTTGCATGCTAACAGATAGCGTAAAAACTTTCTTATATTATCATAAATTATTCTCCCTTCCCTAATAGCTGCTACTATAGTAGCAAAATTATCATCTAATAACACCATAGATGATGCCTCTTTAGCTACATCAGTGCCACTTTTGCCCATTGCTATCCCAATATTTGCTTCTTTTAGGGCAGGTGCATCATTTACTCCGTCTCCCGTCATAGCAACTATATTTTTGGGGTTTTTCTTAAAGGCTTGAACTATCCTGTACTTATGTATAGGGGATACCCGCGCAAATACTGACACTGACTCTACTTTTTTCTCTAATTCCCTATCATTCAAAAAATCAATCTCCCTACCAGTTAAAATTTCTTTTTTATCCAATTTCATTCCAATTTTCTTTGCTATGGCTATCGCGGTTAATTTATGGTCTCCTGTAATCATTACTGGCCTTATACCTGCTTTATAGCATTTTTTTATAGACTCTATAGTCTCAGGTCTAGGTGGATCCATCATACCTTCCAGACCAACAAAGATAAGATTTTTCTCTATATCCGGGCTGGAAAGATTTTGAGGAATATAATCTAGTTTCTTGTATGCAAATCCTAAAACTCTTAGTGCCTGGTCAGCCATTTCTTCATTTACGGCCATAATTTTTCTTTTAGCACTGTAATTCATAATAGATAGTCCACCGCTTCCTAATTTCCTATTGCATAAGTCCAAAATTACATCAGGTGCTCCCTTTACTAAAACAAAAACATTCCCACTGTAATCTTTGCATATTACACTCATGCGTTTTCGATCGGAATCGAAGGGTATTTCTCCTATGCGTTTGTATTCACTCAAATATCCTTTGCCTATCCCACCTTTTATGGATGCTGCCAGTATAGCCGCTTCAGTAGGATCACCAATTATTTCTTCCTTTTTATATTCTGCATTATTGCAAAGTGCCCCAATTGTTAGTAATTGCTTTAATGTTGTACTCTCTTTTACTCTGTTGTTATGATCAAAATCTGTTATGTCTCTCAGCTGCTCATCAACATAAACTTTAGTTACAGTCATTTTATTTTCAGTCAATGTTCCAGTTTTGTCTGAACATATGATGTTAGTGCAACCTAAAGTTTCAACAGCTGGGAGTTTGCGTATTAAGGCATTTCGTTTCAGCATCCTTTGAACACCTAAAGCTAAAGTAATTGTGACTATCGCTGGAAGACCTTCAGGTATGGCTGCCACAGCAAGGCTGGTAGCCGACAACAGCATATCATAAAAGGTTTCACCACGATAAATACCTAGCAAAAATATAATACTACATATACCCAGGCAGATATATACCAACTGTTTACCTATCTTATCCAATCTTTTTTCAAGGGGAGTACTTTCCTCACCTGTACTCTGAATCATACTGGCTATACTACCCATTTCTGTGCTCATTCCTGTAGCTGTAACAATAGCTATGCCCCTACCAGTTGTTAGAGTCGTTCCCATAAATAATTTATCCCTATTATTGGAACTTTGGGATGATAGTTTTTCTACTGCAATAGATTCACCTGTCAAAATAGATTCATTTACCTGAATACCTGATCCTTCGATTAGTAAACAATCTGCAGGTACAATATGACCTGCTTCTAAAATAATAAGATCACCAGGCACTATGTTACGCGCTTGAATATCTCTTTCTTTTCCATCCCTTATTATAATTGCATGAGGAGCAGACAACTCTTTTAATGCCTCCACAGACTTCTCTGTACGATACTCCTGGATAAAACCTAATAATGCGTTCATAATTACAATAATAACTATTGCTATAGCGTCCATTGTTTCTCCGAGAAAAAAGGAAATTAAAGTCGCTACTAACAGAACTATAACCATAAAATCTTTGAATTGGGAAAGAAATATGGATAAAACAGATGCTTTTTTCCTTTCCCTTAACTCATTATAGCCATATTCCAATAATCGTCTTTCTGCCTCCTTTTCCGTTAAACCATTATAACTTGTAGATATTTTCCTTATTTCTCTCAAAGCACTGCTCATGAATATCCTCCCACAATATCAGCAGTTAAATTCTCCAAATAAGCAAATATATCATATAGTATCTATGTTCAGATACTAGTTTAATATATATTAGGACAGGATGTTTATTATGACTGTAAAATCTGCAATATTGTTACCACAAAAAAGGCCTCGCTATACTGTTATAAACTTATAGCGAGGGGAGAATAAGCTGCCATTTAGGGATTTGATACTAAATACTATTCAACAGACTTCAAGGACTCGGCCATATTGATTTTGTCAATTTTCTTACTAAGAATCAAATTAACAAGTAACGTAATCATTAATGTGATTAGTGCTGCTATTACATAGCTTGAAGCAAATATCTGCTCTCTGAAAGAAACGGCTTCTACATTTATCTTATCCATTACAAATCCATGGAGTAGATTTCCAAGACCTAAACCAGAAATAATTGCAATTATTGTTATCATAATGGTTTCTCGGAATACATAGCTTTTTGTTTCTCTCTCATAAAAACCAAGTACTTTAATTGTTGCAACCTCGCGAGTACGCTCTGTTATGTTTATATTGTTTAAATTATAAATTACAATAAATCCTAGTGCACATGCACAAATAATAACTAACCAGATTATATAATCTAAACTTTTCATCATGTTATCCACCATAATCCTCATATCATTAAGGACAGTTACAGCAGATACATCTTTCCTTTCTGATAACAAAGCAGATACCCAATAAAGGTCCTCTATATCTGTTGTGGCATATGCGCTTGTATATTGTACTTTTTCTCCAAATAATGATTCATAGGTCTCACCAGTCAAAAACAAGTAATTACCTACATAATTTTCAAATACTCCTCCTACTTCTATATCAATGGGATCTAAGCCATTCTTTCTTATTGAAATAGTATTGCCTGCAGTCAAGCCAAGCTCTCTGGCTAACTTATCGTTTATAACACACTGTCCGAATAAGGGATAGGGTATGAATTGGCCATCCAGATACAGTTTAATAACCCTCGTTATGTCTGGATCATCAGTTGCAACAATAGTAACCTTTTTAATTTGATTTTTTCCTAAAACTTCACCTTCATCCATGGATACATATATACATTCAGTCAATATATCACTATACTCCTTAAGAAAGTCTTCTCTGTCTTTCTGACTTTGCGCTTTATTGAAAGAGATACTATAGTCATATACCAAAATGGTATCATATTGATCATTCACAATATTTCGAATAGAATCCCCTATTCCCAACGCCGCTACAATAAGTGACATACAACCCGCAATACCTAGCACAGTCATAAAAAATCGTCTCTTATAACGCAGTATATTGCGTATGGATACTTTATAAAGAAAGCCTATCCGGTTCCAAAGAGGTGGTATATACTCTAAGAGTACTCGTTTCCCAGGTTTTGGTGCCTTAGGTCTGATTAGCTGGGCAGGCATTTGTAATAATTCGGTTTTACACGAAATAAAAGTCACACCAGCTGAACATAGCAGGGAAACAATTAAGGAAACAATAGCTAAAGAAACATCAAATACATATTCAATAGAAGAAAATTCGTATATCATGCTATATGCCTTCCAAATAGCTATGGGGAAAAACTTCGTTCCCATAAAAAAGCCGATAATACAACCTATAGTTGCAGCACTACCAGAATAGAAAATATACTTTCCTGCTATGGCACCATCACTATAGCCGAGGGCCTTCAATGTACCAATTTGTGTACGTTGTTCATCAACCATTCTGGACATAGTGGTTAAGCAAACCAACACTGCCACCATAAAGAAGAAAAATGGCAATACTCTTGCAATACCTTCTACAATTGATGAATCATTTTCAAAGGCAGTGTAACCCACATTATGATTTCGATTCAATACATAAACCTTAGGAATAGGGATATCATCTATTTCCTTCCATGCTTCTTCTATATCTTTTTGGGCTTGTTCCAGCTCCTTTTCAGCTTTAGCAAAAGCTTCTTCTGCCTTTCTTTTTGCATCCTTATATTCAGCAACACCTTTTTCATATTCTACTTTACCCTTTTCAAAGGCATTCCACCCGGCTAGAATATCCTTCTTGTTTTTCTCTATCTCTTTTTTGGCCAAAACCAGCTTAGATTTTGAATCTGCTAACTGAGCCTCAGCATCCGCAAAACTACGTATTGCCTCTTGTCTGCCTTGTTCAAGTTCCTTTTGGCCTGTTTCAATCTCTTCAAGGGCCTTTTCCAACTCAAAATATTGCTGGAGTATTCCTGTTGCTTCAATTTCTTCTACTGCTACTCTGGCTTGCTCTAATTGACTTTGAACCATCATATACTCCTGGCTCTCTGAGTCATCTATACGTGAAAGTACATTTTCCAAAGTAATAATCGTTTCCGATAATTGCTTATGCTGATCTAATAAACCGCTATTTTCAATCTGTTCCATGGTTGAAACAACAGATGAGCGACCTTGATCAAGTTCATTTTGACGAGATTCTAATTCAGCCAGGGTTTCCGTCCTACGCCTTTCATAATCCTTATAAGCTCTTTGCCACTCCTTTAGAGACTTGCTATACTCCTTCTCTCCCTTAGCTATTCTCTTTTCAGCATATCTTAATTTTTTCTCCTGTGCTTTTATTTCCTTCTCAGCCTTTTCAAGTTCTTCTAAGGCTTGGTTCAATTCTTCCTCCACATCCTTCTTTTCTTCTAAATATTTCTCATAAGCATCATCATACTCCTCTTGTGCATCAGAGACTTTTTTTCTGGCCTCATCAATAATACTTTGATAGCGGATATTTCCTCTCTGCTCTAATAACTCCTTCAGCTCATTTTCCTTTTGTGATACCAAATCATTGTACTCTTGGCTATATACCTCATTATAGTCGCTTAATCTAATGTAAATCTCCGTATAATAATCGGATCTAAATCCACTTTTTGGAATATAGATAAATGCATATACTTGACCACCTGCAAGGGCAGTTGTTCCCCTATCATAATTAAGATAATTAACAGAATCAGCAATTCCCACTACTGTATATTCATCATAGGCAAATAAATCCATAGTATCTTCATTATTACTGGAATCAATACGGATTTTTGATCCAATAGAATCCTCAGAGAAGAAACGGGAATCTAAAACACATTCATTCCCTGCCTTTGCCAGCCTTCCATATCTCATGTTTAAATGGTTTATTTTTTGGGTTATGGAATGTGCTCTTAAAACAACTCCTTTTTCACTTCCTATATGTGCTATAAAATCACACGATATACTGCCTTCCGCTACTATGTCTTTTTCTGCTGAAAAGAATTTCACATCATCTTCAGTTAAGCCCAGAGTAGAAATAAGCTGATAATCATACATTTTCTGGTCATCAACATAAGTATCTAAATTTTTTATCATTGCAGTCTTTGTAATTTTTAAGCCGGCAAAAAAACCTACACCAAGTGCAATAATGGCCATAATAGCCAGATAGCGCTCTATTGAATTCTTTATTTCACGAAAATTGTTTTTAAGCCATGCTGTATTTCGAATCATTACCATTCTATCTCCTCTATTGACAAAACTTCATGGTTTTCCTTAACAGAAACCACTCTCCCGCTTTTCATATGAATAACGCGATCTGCCATGGCAGTCAATGCAGTATTATGGGTAACAATAACTACCAGCATTCCATTCAGCCGACTTTGATCTTGAAGTAGTTTCAAAATCTGTCTTCCTGTTTGATAATCTAAGGCACCAGTCGGCTCATCACAAAGCAGCAATTTTGGTTTTTTTGCAAGTGCTCTTGCTATAGCAACCCTCTGCTGTTCTCCACCAGAAAGCTGAGACGGAAAATTATGCAATCTATGTTCCAAGCCAACACTCTTAAGTATTTGCTCCGCTGGTAAAGGATTTTTTATCATCTGAGTTACAATCTCCACATTCTCGAGAGCCGTAAGATTAGGAATAAGATTGTAGAATTGAAATACAAAACCAATATCTTCACGACGAAATTTAGTAAGCTCATGCTTATTGAAGGATGAAATCTCTTTATTTCCTAAAATTAGTCTGCCCGATGTAAGGGTATCCATGCCTCCAAGGATATTAAGCAAAGTAGTCTTGCCTGCACCAGACTGTCCAACGATGACACATATTTCACCCTCCCCTATTTGAAAAGATACGTCTATTAAAGCAGGTATTTCCACGTATCCAGTTTTATAAATCTTATTAACCTTATCAAAACTAACTAAGGGACTCATGTAGCTGTTCTCCTTTCCTATCTTCCTAGTTATCGTTAATTTATAAACAATGCATGAAAATTATAGTACTTTGAACTAGAAAAACAAGTACTAACTTTAACTACCATTCAAGGTGCTACTATTTCCCATTTACAGACATTCTAAATTATAATTAACAAAACGTTTATTTATAAAGCATAATCATAGATTTAGTTAATTTCTTGATAAACTATTTAAACAAATACTAACATAATTTTATAGATTCCCATATGAATATTATAAACTTTTCATTACAATAATTTGTATAGTATTTGCTACATCTTCACAGGCAATACAGCATTTTCTCATGCTTTGAAGCAGATCCTTCCATATCATTAATTTAATGGGATTAGCTGTGAACATATAAAGTTTTTTCATTTCATTCATATAAAGCCTATCTGCAGTTTCTTTCTTGGTATTAATCTCGATTATTATTCTATCAAGTTTTTTGGACTTTCTATAATTTTCGAATTCTATTAACGCTAATCTCATGGATTTACAGCATTCAAAAATAACTTTGGAAAATTTTAATAACTCCTTTGGAATTGACTGGACATTAAACACACCTATATTTAGCAAAACACTTTCAATAGTATCAGTCACATCATCTATCTTTTCAGAAAGAATTAAAATATCTTCTCTTTCAATAGGAGGCAAGAATTCTTTTACAAGTTTATTTATCAAGCTATGCTTAGCCAGATCTGCAGCATGCTCAATATCCTGCATCTTCCTAATTTTGTAGTCTAATTTCTGCCTATTAAATTGTGATAGCGTATCCACTAGCAGATTTGCCGCTTTTAATGAATAATCTGATAAATCGATAAATGCTTTAAAATAATTAAAAGCGCCATCCTTTCTAGTAAACAAAGCCACCCTCCCCTATTAAAATATTTCCATTAATATTAAAACCATTATATATCCAATAGTACTACAACCGGGAAAGGTTAATATCCAAGCTACAACCATTTCCCTAACTACATACCAATTTACAGATGATAAGCTTTTTGATGCACCTACACCCATAATAGCTGTGGTCTTTGTATGAGTTGTGCTAACAGGTATACCAAATAATGAGGCAATTAACAAGCTAACGGCACCAGCCATATCTGCTGAAAAGCCTTGGTAGGTTTTCAGTTTAACCATTCTTATCCCCACTGTTTTAATTATGCGGTAACCGCCAATAGAAGTACCCAGGGCCATTACCATAGAACAAAGTAACATCAGCCATACTGGGATTACAAAACTAGTAACCTCATCCTGTCCCTTAGTCAGGAAAATTCCTAACATAAAAACGCTCATAAATTTTTGTCCATCCTGTGCGCCATGCATAAAGGCCATAGCCGCTGCCGCAACTATCTGTGCTTTATGGAAAAAAGATATTATTCCACGTCTATCAGTCCTTTTGAATAATAATTCAATCCAACGCACCATCACAAATCCCATTCCAAACCCTAAAAAAGTTGATATTAATAATCCATATATGACTTTTATCCATTCATTCCTATTTATACCAGACATTCCACCTTGTAAAGCTATGGCAGCACCTGAGAGTCCAGCTATCAAGGCATGGCTTTCACTAGTAGGTATTCCAAATGCCCAAGCTAAAGTTGCCCATAACACAATTGCTAACAAGGCAGCGGCAAGTGCCACTAAAGAATCATGGGTATTTCCTCTAAAATCAACCATATTATAAATTGTATGCACTACTGTTGAATTAATCATAGTCATGATTAAAACGCCTAAAAAATTAAAAATAGCCGCCAAAACTATAGCACCCCTAGGGTTTATTGACCTGGTTGAAATACAGGTTGCTATTGCATTTGGTGCATCTGTCCAACCATTTACCATAATTACTCCCATTGTTAATAGAGTTATTATAAATATTGAAGGATTTGTAACAAACTCATAGAAAAAGCTCTGAAATGATATTGTCATTATATACCTCCATTTGCTTATAAATTCTTCCTTTTCTAAAATATGCAATTTAATCTAATTTAATCTGTACATCATTACTAATTTTCATTAAAATAGTAATATACAGCTTCATGGTGTTGATATTACTCCTCATGTAAATTTATTATGTATTGTTTATTAGAATGTTATTGGGAGGTTGAATAATGGAGGCAAACATACAAGTTTCCATAGCCATGACACTTTATATCACCATAGTAATAGGAATTGGTGTATTCTATGTAAAGCGTGCTAGTGAAAGTAGCGATAATTATCTTATAGGCGGTAGATCCTTGGGTCCTTGGGTAACTGCTATGGCAGCAGAGGCATCAGATATGAGTGGTTGGTTATTAATGGGATTGCCTGGTCTGGCTTACTGGTGTGGTTTAAGCGACGCAATATGGACCGCTATCGGTCTAGCCATAGGCACATATTTAAACTGGCTATTAGTAGCAAAAAGACTGCGTATTTATTCACATATTGCTGGAAATGCTATTACTATACCAGACTTTCTTAGCAACCGTTTCAAAGAAGAGAAAAAGATTATTCTAACAATTGCGGCCCTATTTATTCTTGTATTCTTCACTGTTTATGCTGCCAGCTGTTTTGTAACTGTAGGAAAATTATTTAGCAAACTATTTGGTACAAAATATATTTATATGATGATTGCTGGTGCTGTATTTGTTGTTCTTTACACTTTTGTAGGAGGTTTTTTGGCAGAAAGTGCATCGGACTTTCTGCAGGGTGTTGTTATGATTTTTGCTCTTACGGCAGTACTAGTTTTTGGTATATCCCATGCTGGAGGCATAAGCGCGATCATAGCAAATGCAGAATCGATCCCAGGTTTTATAGATTTTTTTGGTATGGCTCAGCCTCAGGTTGTTGATGGTATACAACAGATCGGCCCAAATGGGCAAGCCTTGTTTGATGACCCTATTCCTTATGGATTATTGTCCATAATCTCTACTTTGTCCTGGGGGCTAGGATATTTTGGTATGCCTCACGTATTGTTAAAATTTATGGCAATTAATAAACCTGATGAGTTGACTATGTCTAGAAGAATTGCAGTTGTTTGGGTTATAATATCGCTAACAGCGGCTGTTGGCATTGGAATTATAGGCCGTGTGCTTTTTCCCGCTGAGCTCCTTACTCAAAGCCAAGCAGAAAATATTTTTGTTATTATGTCTATGGACTTTTTTGTTCCTTTTATAGCTGGTATAGTCATGGCTGGCATTCTTGCTGCAACAATCAGTTCTTCAGATTCTTATTTGTTAATAGCTGCTTCTGCGCTTTCAAAAAATATTTATCAAGGAATAATTAAAAAAGAAGCTACAGATAAGCAGGTTTTAATTGTTTCTAGAATCACTCTCCTTATAGTTGCACTGGTTGCTATTATAATAGCCTTGGATGAGAATAGTGTTATATTTAAGGTGGTTTCCTTTGCCTGGGCAGGCTTTGGTGCTACATTTGGCCCCATCATACTTTTCTCCTTATTTTGGAAAAGAGTTACTAGGATTGCTGCAATAACAGGCATGATCTCAGGAGGCTGTATGGTATTTGTATGGAATTTACTAATTCGACCTTTAGGTGGTATATTTGACATTTATGAACTGCTACCTGCATTTCTTCTATCTTGCATCGTCATAATCATAACATCATACCTGACTCCTGAAGGATCCAAAGAAATTCAGCAAGAGTTCGAGCTTATAAAGATGACCTGAGAATAACAAGTGAATTTTAAATTTGTAATAGATAATTAGTTCGGATATGGAGCTAAACCATATCCGAACTAATTAATAGACTTATTTTCTTGTATAATTTCCTGCCTTAATTTCCTCAATGCGCTTATCCATCTTTTCTACAATATCCATATGTAGTTGTGCAACATTTTCACGCTGCCCTATATCATATTCCATATTGTAAAGCTGCGGATCAAGGGATGAACCTAACTCAATATCAGTATAATAGTTTACAGCTGGGCCTTCCTTGGGCTGTAAATATGTCCACTTACCATTTCTTAAGAAATGACTTTTATTAGCAGCTTCTCCTAAAATTTCAGTCCTGCCTATGTGGGATTCTCCCAGTAAAACATCCATCATATCTAGACTATCAGGAGCCCCATCCTCTAAATCAACATCAAGCATTGATGCAAATGAAGCCATAAAATCTACCTGACTTACAAGTGCCGAAGACGTTTGTGGTTTGATATGTGAAACCCAGGATACAATAAAAGGAACCCTGGTACCACCATCAAATTTACTGTATTTGCCACCACGTAATGGTCCGGCAGGCTTGTGCATACACATTTTATTAAGTCTTTGTGCATCATCGTGATAACCATCATCTAGAACAGGTCCGTTATCACTAGAAAAAATAATGATTGTATCCTCTAAGAGACCTTCTCTTTCAAGATGGTCTATGAGTTCACCAACACACCAGTCCATTTCAACAATAACATCTCCTCGAGGTCCAAGTCCACTTGCACCCACAAATCTTGGATTTGGTACTCTTGGTACATGTGGTTGATGCAGAGCATAGAATACAAAAAAAGGATTATTATTGTTTTCTGTTATAAAACTTTTGACCTCATTTAAAAATGTCTCTGCTAAATCCTCGTCTCTCCAGAGAGCTTTTTTACCACCGCGCATATATCCAATTCTGCCAATCCCGTTGATAATACTTTGATCATGCCCATGACTGTGTTTCATTCTCAAAAGTTCTGGATTATTAGTTGAAGTTGGTATGTCATCATAGGGACATTCATCTGCGTATGAAACCTCTATGGGATCATTGGGATCAAGATTAGCTACTCTCCTATTTCTTATGTAAACACAGGGAACCCGATCATTTGTGGCTGGAAAAATAAAGGAATAATCAAAACCAATGTCATTTGGAGTATGGGTAATATCTTGATTCCAATCTAAATTCCCTTCTCCTAAACCCAGATGCCATTTCCCAACTATGGCAGTATTGTAGCCTGCTTTTTTAAAAATCTTTGGTAAAGTTAGTTTCTCTTTGCTTATAATACAAGGAGCATCTCCTGGTAGGATATATGTCCTCGGGTTTCTAAAAGGATATTCTCCTGTAAGAACACTATATCTTGCAGGGGTACATACTGCCGATGTAGAATATCCATCTGTAAACTTTGTACCATTTTCTAATAGTCTGTCTATGTTTGGAGTTTTAACTCCTACTCCCCCATAACATGACAAGTCTCCATAGCCCAGGTCATCAGCATAGACAATAATTACATTAGGCTGCTTATTGTTTGACACCATATCACTCCTTAATCATATACTTTTTCTCTTGCGAGATTACTTAAAGAAGAATGTAGAATCATAATAACCCCTAAAACAGCCATTAAAATCCATATGATCAAAATCCCATTCCATCCCCAATAATCTGAAATGGCTCCAATCAGAACTCCTGATATTCCAGCCCCCATGTAGCATGAAAAATTCAAAAAACCTGCTACAGTGGAGGTTTTATTATACTTTGCATAATCCATAGGGATAACACTTAAGAGAAGAGTGTTTGCACCATACATGAGCGCTGAGCAAGTTCCTAATAGCAAACCACCTACTGGCATGCTATGGTTTACAAATAATAGGAGGCCAAAAATTGGAAGGATAGATGCACTGAACAGCGCCATAATGGTCCATTTGTGATTATAAGCAAATTTCTTATTGAGCCAGCCGGAGAACAATATTCCACCTAAATTCATAAAAGGAATTAGAAGTATGGAGCTTATAGAAGAAAACGTATCACTATGATGCTTCTCCATCAAAAAAGCAGGTCCCCAAAGACTAATTCCCTCTTTTATAATTCCTTGTGCAATACAAGCAATTGCAACAGTCCAAAGCTTATTTTTTCTAATAAACTTTGATAGCGTTAACCCTTTCTCATCATGCTTATGCACTAACTCTTTTTCTATACTAGTATTAAAGTTTAATCCATCAATCAAACAGTAAGGTTCTCTTTTCATGATAAAGAACCAAACAAAAGCGTAAAATAACACAATAATCCCAGGTACAATAAATACCCAATACCAGCTAGCATATTTAAGAAATTGGTATGAAAAGCTCCAGGACAATAAGTAGCCTCCTATCATTGAAGTGGATATACCTACTGAGACTCTTGTATTTTGCTCTTTAGGAAACCATTTAGTAAGAATTTTTATAATAGGACCCCAAAGCATTGACTGAAAGTAACCATTAATCGCCCATAGGATTATCATGCCCATAGCAATGGGAGTAAAACCAAAGATTATATTGGTTATAGCAGATGCCATTAAACCAATAAATATAAAGGTTCTACCAGAAACTCTATCACCCAAATATCCATTTATTAATTGACCTATCCCATATATCCAAAAGAAGGAACTACCTACAAGCCCCAGACTGGTTTTGCTCCAGCTAAAATACTGTTGTATGCTGGGTATGGCAACAGATAAATTGACCCTACATAAATAGGCGCTGGCATAAGCAATCCAGCAAAGGATAAAAACCTTATTTTGAGTAGACTTTGCTTTATCAACTTTCAAAACACCTTATCCCCCAATGCCACTTCATAAAAAAACTCACAGGAAATAAACTATATAAATAATAAAAAGGAAGGATGATTTATATAAAGGAAGGGATCTATAACACCCTTCCTCTATTTGCAAAATTTTGATAAGAATATAATACTAGCTAAGCTCATGCCTTTCATCTTTATCATCCTTGAGTTCTTTTCGCAACCTGGCTAACTCATTCTTTAATTCTTTTACTACATCAGCATAATCTGGATCATCATAGACATTTTTTAGCTCATATTTATCATTTTGAAGATCAAATAACTCCCACTGTGGCCATGTAGTCTCTTCCGTACCCTCAGGATATTCTCCATTGTAGTAACGACCAGGTGCATAGTAGCAGATGAGTTTATATCTATGAGTTCTAATTCCATAATGTGCTGCTACACAGTGATCATCCTGATCCATCCAGTATCTATAATACATGGACTGCCTCCAGCCCTCCACTTTTGCACCTTCAAATATAGGTCGCAAACTATAGCCTTGCATATCATCAGGAATGTCTACTCCTGCGTAATCCAAGAATGTAGGTGCAAAATCAGTATTAACTACCATATCTTTTATAATGGTGCCCGGAGTTATTCCTTTAGGATAACGTACCAGGAAAGGCATACGCAAGGATTCTTCGTACATAAACCGTTTATCATACCACCCATGTTCACCTAGGAAAAATCCTTGGTCAGAAGTATAAATGACAATAGTATTATCTGCAATGCCCTCATCATCTAAATAGTCAAGCAGCCTGCCCACACTCTCATCAATAGATGCAATACAGCGTAAATAATCCTTTATATATCTCTGGTAATACCATCTGGTTAGCTCTTGACCTTCTAAATGAGAGGGAGGGTCTTGCTTAACATCTGTCTTGGTTAAATGATCACTAATCCTCATCTCAGCCAATCTAGCAGCATCACTTCTAGTATCATAATCATCAAACAAGGTTTCCGGCTCAGGGATGTCTATATCTTCATATAAATCCTTATACTTATCTGAAGGCTCCCAGGGTCTGTGGGGTGCTTTATGATGACACATTAAAAAGAAGGGACGCTCCTTATCACGACTCTCCAACCAATCTATAGACATATCAGTTATAATATCTGTTACATATCCTGTATACTGTTTTTTCTGACCCATATCATAAAATGTAGGATTATGGTAATCGCCTTGACCGGGCAATACACACCAATAATCAAAACCTGTAGGATCGCTGTTACCACCATGCCCAAGATGCCACTTACCAATTATTGAGGTTTGATAGCCACTTTGCTGCAATAGTTTGGCTACATGAGATTGCCTGCCATCAAATTCATCAAACAATGTCTTGACACCATTTAAATGGCTATATTTACCTGTAAGAATTACTGCTCGGCTAGGTGAACATATTGAATTTGTACAAAAGCAGTTATCTAATCGAGCACCTTCTTTCCAAATTCTATCGATATTTGGGGTCTGGTTTATCCTTCCTGAGTAACTGCTAATTGCTTGTGATGCATGGTCATCAGACATGATAAAAAGAATATTAGGTCTGTCCATTTTTATGCCTCCTGACTAAATTAAGTTTTTAGCATAGGCATATAAATGCCTATGCTAAAATATACTTATTTTTTTAATTTTGATTTTAGGATACCAAAAAACATATGGTCTTCCTGTTACACTATTCTTCTTATTTTACTCTTCATTTAGAGGGTAAGGTATTTCTAGTATACTACAAAACCTTAGTATCCATCAAGGGAAGAAGGCATAACCATGATTAGACTAGTTCTTTGGATTATCTTGACTGCATATGATTTCAGGTATATCTTCACCTGCTTGTTTCATTCTCTTTTTTAGCCTTTCAGCCAGTTCCTTTCTCACTGCTGCATAACGTGGTTCAGAAACTAAATTGTTCTTTTCGTAAGGATCTTCTTCCAAGTCATAGAGGAAATCCTCTACATACACATCACTATCCATATCCTTCCATGGATTCTTATCAATAGCTCTTATTGAGTATTTCCACTTTTTTGTTCTTATTGCTCTACCAACTTGACTTTCACTAATCTGCAAAAATACTTCTTGGGGCCAGTTCTCAGAATTGCCTTCTACTAATTGTTGCAAAGTTCTGCCCTTCATGTATTCGGGTGGCTCAATCCCTGCACAAGCCAATAGGGTAGGAGGAACATCTATTAAGCTTACTAACTCTGTGATAACCTTTCCTCCTTTAAACCCAGGTCCATAGGCAATCATGGGTATGCGGATAGCATTATCATGGCATGATCGTTTATATTCATCATTTCGGGTACGAAAATGAGATCCGTGATCACTTGTATAGAAAATTGTAGTACTATCAGTTAGATTAAGTTTCTCTAACTCTTCCCTGATTCTTCCCAAATTATAGTCTAAACTCCAACAGCAACCAAGATAATCGGGATAATTCTCTTCCCAATCTCCCTTAGTACCCTTTAAGTCCTCAGGCACTTCATAATCCTTGAACATCTCCTCAGAACCTTCCGGACCCTCATACCGATTGCGATCATTCTGATGATGGGGCTCGATATATGATAAAAATAGGACGAAAGGTTTATTTGGGTCTCCTATTTCCCCCGATTGACGTTTTCTCAAATACTCAAGAGCAAAATCGGTCATACAGTCAGCCCTATACCCCTTAAACTCAACTTTGTTCATATCACCATCAAACATGTGGCCATCATAACCATGAGATGTAAATTCCAATACATCTGAAGCTAGCCAATAATCCTTCCAGCCTCCCCTTAGTTCCATAGGTATGGGGCTGGTTGTATAATCAGTTTTTCCTGTAGTAGAAGCTAGATGCCATTTACCAATATAGCCTACTTCATATCCTGCTTCAGAAAACCAATGAGCAATGGTCTTTTCATCCTGGGGCAAAGCTATACCATTAGTGAAACATCCTGTTTCTGTCGCATATTTTCCTGTTTGAATACATGACCTTGCTGGGCCGCATACCGGCTGGCAGGTAAAAGCATATTCAAAACGTACACCCTCTTCAGCCATTTTATCAAGATTAGGGGTAATATCCAGTTTTTGACCATAACAGCCCACTGTATCCCAACGTTGCTGGTCTGAGAAAAAGAATATGATATTAGGTTTTCTACTCATTTTATCACCTTTTTCACTTGATTTATAAAAAGCTACAATTAATACTAAAAAGAGTATAATCTATCAGAGTCTAGATTTCATTAATTAAACCTAGACTCTGATGATCAAGAAACTATTTAAAAATCCTATTTATTTAAAGCCTGGTATGCTTCATTAACTTCCTGTTCGATTTTGTCTCCGCCCATGGCATAAAAATCTTTAACATAGTCATCCCAGGCATCAACAGGCAGACTACCCATAACAATTTTTGCTAAGTATTCTCTAAATAGCTCTTCACAAGTATCAGGATAATCTAGCATTGATGGAGTAGTACCCCAGAATTTGTTCTCACGATACATACCATCAAAAGCTTCAAAACATTCTACAGCGCTATCTTCCATCCATCTTCTGTCAACAACCTGTTGGAAACGAATGGGGTTACCTAAGCCGTAAGCATAGATTTCATTATAGGGAACAAATTGATTGATTTTAGTACCATCTTCACTTAACTCAAAATGTTTTCCTTCTACACCAACTGAACATAGATACATTCCACCATTTTCTCCATCGTCAGCACACCAATTTAAGAATTTGACTAGTAAATCTACGTCCTGACAATTAGCAGAGATAGCGTGAGAGTTGCCGTATCCAGGAGGTGCCTCTTGCCTACCACTTTCTCCTTTGGGTCCTTTAAAAGCAGGTATTCCTTTTAATTTAGCTGTAGGTACAACATTCAAAAGGGCAGCGTACTCTGGATTGGATACAGAAGCACTGAAACCGCTACCTTCATAAACTCCTCCCTTGGAGTTAGCCAGCTTTTGATCCTGTAAGCTTTGATCGTTAGTAAAGATATCTGGGTCGATTAAGCCCTCTGCATACCATTGTTGCAATACTGCAAGTGCCTCTTTAGTAGCTGGCAATGTGCTTCCCAGACGCAATCCCTCTTCAGTTTCCATCCAAAATGTAGGTTGAATACCGAATGCTCCAAACACATCTTCAAATAGAGTGGTATCTCTGCCTATATAACCAAATGTATCATCCTGCCCGTTTCCATCAGGATCTTGTTCCTTGAATGCTTTGAGCATTTCATAAAATTCATCGATGGTTTCGGGGATGTCTATGTCTAATTTCTCTAACCAGTCAGCACGAACTATAAGTCCGGTAGTATTAGGACCATTGATAGCACCTTCCAAATATGCAACTGGAAAAGCGTATAGATGACCATTGTATGTCCATGCATCTAAATCAACCTGTCTCATCCTATCCTTAGCAGCTGGCATATTTTCCAAATGATCCTCAAGGGGAATTATTAATCCCTGATCTGAAAAGTTGGTCATTGTAACCATATCGATATTCATATAATCAGGAAGAGAACCACTGACTGCCAGTATGTTTAGTTTGTCATAGTATTCATCTCCACCAATAGCTGTAACCTTGTAATCAACATTTGGAAGACCATATGCAGCTAAAGCATTTAATACATCTTGCTTACCTTCTCCTCCATCAGCAGGATAATCCGGAAATCCTCCATTTTTGTAGATGTGAAAGGTAACCTTTTCAGTTGATGTGGAATCAACATCACTGCTGTCATTTTTTGAGTTGGCAGCATTTGATGAATCCTCTTGATTGCCATTATTAGTTTTAGACAAATTGTTAGTAGCACCCCCACAGGCAGCTACTGAAAGTAAGACTGATAAAATTAGGGTTAATACAAGAATTTTTTTAAATAAGCCTTTCATCTAAATCCTCCTTTTAATTTTTATATAAAAACAGGATAAAACCTGTTTTTGTCGATTAACTTGGCTTAACCTTTAACTGAACCTAACATTACACCTTTTACAAAATATTTCTGTAAATAGGGGTAAACACAGATTATAGGAATTATAGTAATAATAATGGTTGCACCTATTACTGATTCAACTGCTGACTGAGCGCCTTCACCTGTAGTACGTGCTAGAAGCTGTCCGTCTATTACCTGTCGTATATATAGGGGCAAGGTATATAATTCTCTATCATTAAGATAGATTAAAGGCATCATAAAGTTGTTCCATGATGCAACTGCCAACCACAAGCCGATAGTTGCCAGGACAGCTTTGGAAAGTGGAAGAACAATTGTAAAGAAAATACGTAGTGGTCCTGCACCATCAATAAAAGCTGCTTCTTCAATCTCTGTAGGAAGGGAGGTAAAAAAGTTCTTCATAATTATTGTGTTATATGGAGTTACAATGGCCATTAGTATTAATGCCCAAAGTGAGTTAACCAATCCTAAATTATTAACAACTAAATAGGTTGGAATCATACCACCATTGAATATCATACAAAATACTACAACAAAGGAAATAGACCTATTTCCCATCAGTTCCTTTTTAGACAAGGGATATGCCAACATAGAAGTAAATAATACTCCAATAACAGTAGTTAAAAAAGCGCAATATATACTATTATAAAAAGATGTCCATATAAAAGAGCTACGAATTACTAGCTTGTAAGCTTCCAGTGTAAACTGTCTAGGTATGATAAAGATTCCACCTCTAGTAGATTCAGCAGCTGAACTAAGTGAAAGGCATAGTTCGTGCCAAAAAGGATATAACATTACTATACTAATAAAAATTAATAATGAGGTATTTACTATATCAAAAACATAGTCTGAAAAATTTTTCCTCTTTTTCACTGTAACACTCCCTTTACAAAATACCATCTTGTCCCATTCTTCGTGCGAACATATTGGAAATAGATACTAAAATCAAACCCACAACAGACTGAAACAATCCTGCTGCTGTAGCAAATGAAAATCGTCCCTGTGCTAATCCATAACGGTAAACAAATGTGTCCAGTACATCACCCACATCCATAGTAGCTGGACTTTGTAGTACATATAGCTGGTCAAAACCTGCTGTCAACAAGGTACCTGTGCGTAATATCAGTAAAACTGCTATTGTACTAGCTATAGAAGGTAGAGTAATATACCAAATCTTTTGGAATCTATTAGCGCCATCTATTGTAGCTGCCTCATATAACTCTTCGGATATTCCAGTTATAGCAGCCAGATACACTACCGTTCCCCAACCTGCTTCCTTCCATATGTCTGAAAGAACAATCAGTGTACGGAAGTTTGAAGGCTCAAGTAGCGGATTTTTGCTAAAACCAAAGATTGATAAAATCCCTACCGTGGGTGATAACATAGAAAAAAGAATTCCTCCAATAACAACCCAAGATATAAAATGTGGAAGATAAACAATGCTTTGAATAGATCTTTTTAGAGGTACATTTTTAACTTCATTAATCATTATTGCTAGAATTATTGGCATTGGGAATCCAAATACAAGCTTGGAAAGGGAAATATAAATAGTATTATATAATACCCTGGTAAATTGAGAGTTTGAGAATAACATCTTAAACCAATGCAAACCCGCCCAAGGGCTTCCAAAGATACCTTCTGCTATCTTAAAGTCTTTAAAAGCGATAATTATACCTCCCATTGGTGCATAGCGAAAAAGCAATAAGGTTAATAGTCCTGGTATCATTAAAAGATAATAGTACTTGTGAACTGGAAAGTTTTTGGCAAATTTCTTCCATTTACTTTCGGACTGTATCATTACCGTTCCTTTCGGACTTGGGTTTTTTTGCTTTACAGCCTCCATTTCTCTTCTCCTTTCTAATTAAATATTAATTATAGCCTTGTAGAAAAGCCTTCTATAAATTTACTCAAAAGGCATATCAGATAAAAGATGTCGGTCCCAGTTAATATTAAAATCATGGACTGATCTTTTCGTTTATTTTAATAGTATATTTTCAGCCAATCAATGCAATTTAGTTGCTAGTAAATAAAAGATACCTTTTTGCTATATAGATTTGGCTTTTACACAACAAAATCATAATCATTCTACCTTTTTGTCATTGCTTTCTGACATTGATAAGTTCAATCTGATTATATGGTTAATAGCAATAGTTCTTTAGGACATATTATATACATTATTTTGCTTTATGTTATAAGAGATCTAAAATAAAAAAGCAGAGTGTATCGTCCTATACTCTGCTTTTCTAGTGTACATATATAACTAGTATATATAATAAATAGTATTTTTTATGGGGTAGTATTAATTTCCTTTCTATACTCTCCTGGAGTCATATCAAAGGTTTTTTTGAACAAACGGATAAAGCTTCGACTGTCGCTAAAACCAATCTGGCTGCTAATTTCTTGAATACTTAAGTCTGTTTGATTCAACAATGATAAACCCTTTTCTATTCTCAGCCTAGAGATATATTCTGAAATTGTTTGCCCTGTTTCTTGCTTGAATAAGCGAGCTAAGTATTTAGGATTAAGGTTTAGATAATTAGCTACCTCTGCAACTGTAATCCCTTTGTCATAATTAACTTCTACGAAGGAAACTAGCTGCTGCAGGTAATCACTTCCCATAGCACCCTCAGGCATCCTAAAAATACGTTGCCTAGATATAAGGTTAGTTAATTTAATAAAATCATTTGCAATCTTTTTATTATCTTCTGAACTAACAATCTGCTTTAGAACATCCAAAATCTTCTTTTGAATATCAAGATTGTTTGATAAATAAGTCTGACCTAATATTATAGAAGCAGCTATCAATGCCGATAATTTCAATTTATAGAACTCCTCTTGGTTCTTGTTCTTTTTATAGTCTTCTTCTAAGCTTTTGATATATTGGTGTACTGCATTGAAATCATCAGAATTTGCTGCGGAAATCATCATTTGCATATCGGCATAGGATAACAGCTTCAATGATTCATCATCAAGAGTATCAAAAATGTGATTTCTGTTTAAAAACACATTCCGATATATTAAATTATCTTTAGCCTGACTATAGGCTAAATGTATTTTTTCTATTGAGTCTACTGAATTTATAGTACACACAAAAAATCCAATGTTGGGATTGGCTTTAAGAGCTTGTTCAATCTTTTCAATCTTAGTTTTTATTAATGCCTCAATTTCATACTGTGGCATGGATTTTTGGTAATTTAACAAGACTCCAATATTTCCATCATTATCAAGAACAGGACATATTGTCACTTCTTTTGGATTTCCATCCATAAAAATATCTTGTATTACAACCTCTCCTAAGACCTTGTCCTCAGTTGAAAGAATGGATTCCTTGCCATACAAAGATATATATGATATAGCAAAGAAGTTTTGCAAGGTCTGATTTAGAATATCAAAAGAGTTACAAAAGAACTGAAACTCTTTTTTGTCAGGAATAGTTCCATATAACAAATCAGTGACAATTTTTCTTTTAGCAATCCATTTCATTCTATCCACACTGTCAAATAATACCTGCCGGTCTGTTATCAACTGGTTGAAGTCATTCCTTAAATCGTTTATGGTATACCCCATATGTCTTTCCTTTTCCCGATATAGAGTAGCTAGCTTGTACACTAAAGGACGAAAAGCCTTAACAAGTGATCGCAATAATAAGTAAAACACCAGGGAAACCAGCACAACAAATAATAATAAGAAAATACTGTCACGCAAAAAAGTAACTAAAAGCTGTTGATAAAATTTGCTTTTTTCTCGCATTACAGAAATTGATATATTAAAATGTTCCAGGTTTTTGCTTCTGGAAAAATTCTTATTTACATCTAGATTATTGCCACTAGGATTATAGGTTAAAAACACCTGTTCACCAGTTGTAGCTTGGAGAGAATACTTCTTACCCATAATTTGGGAAAGGCGTTTGTTCAACTCTATAGCATCTAAATTAATGCATATATACCCTTTGATATCATAGGAAGACAGAATCCATGGTGATACCAGGGTAATAATACTTTTACCATTTGATACACGAGGTATAATGAATGTTGATGAAATAACTTCTAATTCTCTAAGAAACTCCTGATCATGAAAACTATCTATTAAATATTTTCCTTCCTTTGTTGCCAACACCTCCCCAGACCTCTTTTGATAGATATATATTGAAGAAATTACATCGCTACTACCTGCTTGACTATTTATTGTTTGCATTCCTCTTACATATTCGTATCTATCAACAGTAAAAGGAGAATTCATTATCTGTGAAATTGACTTATCACTTAGTAATGTCAAATTAACCGAAGAAAGGATATTAGATATGCTCTCTAAATAACTTGCAGAACTAGCTAAGCAAAGGTCTAATTTTTCCTGTTCTTGTTTATTTTGAGTCAGGTATACAAAAGAAAAAAACAGGATGCTAAATGCCACGTACACCAATACTGTAACCTTTAGATATTGAATAATAAAATCTCTAAAAGAACCTTGTTTAATCATATTATCTTTCCCTCTCTATTGTCCATTGCCTGCTCCATCTAAAAGACACTTTAATTATTATATACAATATGAAAAGATAATGTCAATAAGTCTAATATTTTGACAAATTTCTGCCAAGTAAAATTTTCAGTAGATATATCACTTTTTACTACAAGCTAAAAATAACGATTATGCCAAATATTGAGAATAATGGAATTAAAAAGGATGCATAGCTTCGCCAAAATAAATAGAGAAACCATGCATCCTAATATTATATTTTACTTACCCTTTTTACATGGAACTGACATTCAGTATTTCTTCATCTTTAACATCAGCCTTATCTTCATTTTGAAGCTTAATTAATTCTTTTGAAGTTAGATAATTTATTTCTGATTGAAAAGACTCCATAAGGGAATAGGCTTCTTGTTGAAATGCCAGTAACTGTCTGATGATCTCTCTTTCTCTGGTCTTCCATTTTTCCTGTTCTTGCTTTATCTTATATTTCTCCATATCTATTCTATGATAACATTCCTTCATTATAGCCTGTGCGCTTTCCTCTGCCTTAACCAGGGCTTTTGAGATAAAGATTTCCCTCTCCTCATAGTCTGACAGCCGTTCTTCATACTCAAGCAATTTTGACTTCAGATCTCTATTTTCTTGACTTAGCTCCAACATTCTATCTTTCTTCTTAGAAAGCTCTCTTTCATAATCCTTTCTAAGACTCAATACATAACCATTCACCTGTTTCCTATTATATCCAAAAAGTGACGTTTTAAATAATCTCTTCATTGGTAAGCCTGAGCCTCCTCTAGAAATATAATATATAATACCTGTATATACTATAACATATATACTCCTTTACATTGTGTAGAACAGTGATGTCGAAGACCTACTATTAATTGCTTTTTTTATCATTTTTATATTATCTTTAGTAGAGTTGTAGCCTCGATCTATACATTCTATAATTTTTTTAGCATCTCTGTTTGCAATATCATATATTCCAGGTCTTAAAATATAATCAGCACCTTGACTTTTCAATGAAGTAATCTGATATGCCATAATATCAAGTGATTGGCTTCCTATTTCTAATATATTATCTATATCCCTTCTAAGCTGGCCATTATATCCCAAATCTACTCCTATTGTTTTTTTAGCACCCATTTTTCTTAGAATTTCTATTGGAAGATTATCTGTAACCCCACCATCAACTAAACGTCTACCATCGATCATAGCTGGCTTAAATACAACTGGAATTGCTATACTTGCTCTAATAGCTTTGTATAGAGGAACATCATTTATATATATTATTTTATCATCTTGAGTGGGAGTATATTTCATTTTATTTACAAACATAACAGTCCTAGCCTTGTTAATATCGACTGCTGGTATAGCCAAAGGCATTTTTATATCCTTTATATTAGTATCCTGAGTCAGATTCTTTAAATACTTCTCTATTGCTTTTCCTTTAATTATCCCGTCTATACATGGCTCCTTGCCAATTAACCATTGTCCAAACCCAAAAGCTAAGCCTAAAAAATCAAGATCAATATATTTTTGGTAAAGCTCTAAAGCAATATCCTCTAATTCTTGGGTTGTATAACCACAGGCATAAAGACCGGCTACTATACTTCCAGCGCTTGTACCAGATATCCAGGACGGTATCAGCCCCTCTTCTTCTAAGGCCTTTAGTACACCTATATGAGCTGCTCCCCTTATTCCTCCCCCTGATAATGCTAAACCGAATCTCATATCATCACCGCCTAATCACGCCTATATATAGATACATATATAATATGCTTTTCACATGATAGGAGTGAGTAATTAATATACAAAAACCCCCTTACGCTTATGATACCTAGAATGGTATGTCTGCATAAGAGGGTTTCTAATAGTATATGTTTATCATTTATTTATCAGAGGAATACTGTTGTAATAGTTTGTTTTTCAGATTATACAGCGCATCAGACAAATCAACCTTGTAAACATGGGGTTTTGTTATGCGTTTGTATTCTCCCCATAGGGTGCCCATTTCTTTTTTACAGTATTCCTGAATTTCCATCAATGAAGGCAATTCATACACTCGCCTACCATTTCTAAATATGGGAACTAACAACTCCCTAGCCTTAAAATTGGTAAGCGTCATTCGTTTCCAAGTATTTATAGGATCAAATATGGTTAATGGCTTACTCTCATCTATGGTTTCATGTTCCAGCATAATTAAATCAGCAATAGCTTTTTCAGTATCTCTATCATAAAGGCGTGCAACCTTTTTATAACCTGGATTGGTTATCTTAAATGCATTTTCCGAGATCTTTATCTTAGGCACCAATTCCCCATCTACTTCTTCAGCCACCAACTTATATACTCCTCCCAATGCAGGGCAATCCTTGCTAGTAATCATAGCAGTACCTACACCCCAGATATCAACCGCTGCTCCTTGAGCTTTGAGATCCCATATTACTTCCTCATCTAAATCGCTGGAAGCAACTATCTTAGCTTTAGGAAAACCAGCTTCATCTAGCATTTGCCTTGCTTCCTTGCTTAGATAAGCAATATCTCCAGAATCTAATCTTATACCAAGTGGCTCTATCCCTTTTTCTCTTAGCTCTTTAAAAACAGTTATGGCATTAGGAACTCCACTTTTTAGAGTGTCATAAGTGTCTACCAATAATAGACAGCTTTCCGGGAAGGCTTTAGCATAAGCTCTAAATGCCTCCAATTCACTAGGAAAACTCATTACCCAACTATGTGCATGAGTTCCCTGAACAGGAATACCAAACATTTTACCTGCCAGCACATTGGAGGTAGCTGAACATCCACCAATTATGGCTGCCCTCGCACCAAAAACACCAGCATCCGGTCCCTGAGCTCTCCTTAATCCAAACTCTAATACGCTATCTCCCTGAGCCGCCTGAACAATTCGACTAGCCTTGGTGGCAATTAAAGTTTGGTGATTAACAATATTTAGCAATGCAGTCTCTATTAGCTGTGCTTCAAATATGGGGGCTTTGATACGAATTAATGGCTCATTAGGAAAAACAACAGTTCCTTCCGGGATGGCATCCATATCGCCAGTAAACTTGATGTTTCTTAGCTTATTTAAAAATTCCTCATCAAATAGATTAAGATCCCTTAAATAAGCAAGATCCTCTTCTGAAAAATGTAAGTTTTCTATGTATTCGATTGCTTGTTCTAAACCTGCAGTAATAGCATATGCGCTATCACCTGATGTTTTTCTAAAGAATAGATCAAAAACTACAATATCATCTGATTTTCCTGCTTTTTCATAACCGTACATCATGGTAAGCTGATATAGGTCTGTTAGCATGGTTAAGTTTCTCACTGTTATCGCCTCTATTGTATAATTTTATTTACTCCTTACCTATTATACTACCATATCCAAAATAATTCCATAGGTTTCACACAACAAACCTCAAATCCACATTACCAAGCAAAACGGTTATGACGTTTAAGCAATTGCCTTGAAGTTCACAGACATATATAACTCCTCTATTTTCACGTATTTCGCGTCCACCATATTTAGTTAAGGCAATAAGTCTACTTCTTTTAACACTTTCAATAATAGCGTTTTCTGCATTCTCGTGACTAACTTTTTTTATACGCTGCTGATAACGAGTTACAGCATGATCTGTGACATATATATAATTGCCATATAAATAATTATTCTTATTTAATTTTTTTCTTTTATATCCCCTTCCTTTTGAAGTTTTTCTCATCTTTAACCCCCTTCCATTATATATTTTTAAGACCTCCTATAGAATTTATACTAACTTTATTATATAGTATTAAATACTATTTCACAATGGTTTAGATACTCTATATCGATATTATGACAGCTTTCACAATAATTCTCATGACTTTTTGTAATCTTCACACAATTATAGAGTGTCTTAGGTTTATAAAGTTTGGAATAAAAAAAGATCCTATTCATTAGGATCTTCTTCCTCAGTAAAATATAATTCTATAATATGCTCAGCCAGTCTCTTGCGAATATTTGCCTGGGTAACTAAGGTCAAAACCAACAGGATATTATGAATTTTATCATAATTATCATGGTCCCATCCCTCAAGTTTTTGGTTTATCAAATCAATATCCTGTTCTAATAAGTTGGAAAAATTATCTAAAAATGATTCTTTTAAAGAAAAAAAGGTATCATATATACATTCAATATTATCATCATTCTCTTCCATATCTAGTTTTTCCAGTATAGGAGTCAAGAGTTTTTTAATGTCCTTTATAGTAAGAATAGACTTCAAGTTATAAATAATAGCCAATAGTATTACATGACCCCGATTGTACGATTTGCCTTCAGGCGGCATAATAAGTCCATCTTTTATATAATTCTGTATCATGGTTTTAGAGATAATTTTCTTTTCTTCATCATCATCTACACTTTTACCAAGCTTTTTATCAAAAAACTCCTCAACCTGAGATATAAATAAACGATATTCTGGTATTTCATCAAGGCGTATACTGTCATATGCCTTTAAGTCATCTATAAATGCTTGAATACTATCCTTAACCTTAGAAGGTTCATTATTCATGGGTTACACCTCTTCGATATATAAAAAAGTTAAATAAAATAAACATAGTTTTTTCAACTTCATTATACAGTATCGCCAATTATTTTTCAAGTAACCTCCAAATTCCCAAAATAGAAATAAAAGAACAAAGGGAATTTCATATATAAATATGACAACCTTTGTTCTTCTAAAATAATATACATTTTGTTATATTATCCAATATTCAGTTGTTTATTTAAAATACATGGGCAGGAATTATAGCATCGATAACACCTATAATTAAAGCGGCAATAATTGCACCAAATAGGTTTATTTCCATATCAGGCACCAAAAACTGTGTTAGATAGATAATTACCGCAGATAAGATAAAGCCAGTCAAACCCCTGCCAAAAGGTGATGCATCGATTCTAAATAGTTTTTGAATTACATAATCCATAGCTGCTATTATTAATGCTGCAAGTAAAGCAGTACCAAATCCCATTGAACTAAATCCGGGAGTAACAGCTGCAGTAACCATAAGTACAACTGCTGCTACTACAAACCGGATAATCATTCCAAGCCATCCTCTACCTCTGCCTTCCTCTCGATGGTCATCGTCTCTACGTACATTGTTATCAGCCATTTTATATACTCCTTTCACTCTGGTAACAAACCATCAGTTTTATCAAATAAAAAGTCTACTACATATATATTGAACCAAAACCATATTTTTATTATGGAAATTTTGTTCAAATTTCTGGTAATATTTTTCTGAAGACAAACTTATTTTATCCAAATAAGCTTTTTTTATTCCCATATAAATAACTTTGAAATAAAAAGAAGAGGATCAATCCTCTTCTTCCCCTAATTTCTCTTGATTTACCTTACTATCCTCCACTTCATTATCATTCCCCATATCTCTTTTTCTTCTTACAATAAATAAAACGATACCTACTAGGATTAATAAACCACTTAATAGTTGAGATACTCTTATTGGTCCCAGATATAGGCTATCAGTTCTTAGACCTTCAATTACCACTCTACCTACTCCATACAATATAAGGTATAGCAAGAATACTTCCCCTGTTTTTTTTCTTCTTTTTTTATAAAATAGAAGAAAAAAGAAAACTATGAAATTCCACATGGACTCATAAAAAAACGTTGCCATATGCCATTGAGCATTTGCATCTATATATACAGCTGCAGGGAACCACTGCCAAGCCCTATTAGTTACAGCATAACCATAGGCCTCTTGATTAAAGAAATTACCCCATCTTCCTAAAGCTTGCCCTAAAATTAAGCTGGGAGATACAATATCACATAATTCCCAAAAATCTATCTTTCTCCTTCGGGCAAATATAACAGCACTAACTATTCCACCAATTACAGCACCGTAAATAGCCAAACCACCTTCCCATATTTTTATTATATCCCCCGGATTTTTACTATAGTATTCCCATGAAAATACTACATAATATATCCGAGCACCTATAACAGCCAAAGGTATTGCCAACAAACAAAAATCAATGATCATCTCCTGGTCATATCCTAATTTATTGGCATGCCTCATTGCTAAATATATTCCTATCAATACTCCCAGCGCAATAATAATACCATACCAGTACACTGGTTTTCCTAATATATGAAACGCAACTGGATCCACATTTATTCCCCCTTTTCTTACAGCGTAGTTTAACATTATAACAAGTATGTTATATCTTGGGCACAATCATAGACAAACAGCTATTGCTTTTATTGTATAATTGCTTGAATTCTTGAATTATTAGATCATAGGTAATAGATTCTATAGTCTGGTAATAGTCAAACAGGTGAGTATCTTTAAAAAGCATGGAGACAAACCGTATGCTAGTGGATTCTATGGAGTTAAATAGCCTTATATGCTGCCCCATTTTTTTCTTTTTTATCCTTTCAAAATAATCCTGATCCCAAGGTTTAGATTTACGTTTGTCTATTTCATCATATAATATACTTGCCACCTTTTCCGGATCGGAAGACTGACCTGACATAATGGCATGTCCATAGTTCTTCTCACCAGTATAATCGGTACCAAAGGAAGAATCTATTAACCCTTCTTCATAGAGATTGCTATAGATATCAGAGCTAGGACCTACTAGCATATCTAAAATAATTTCATTAGCTATTATTTTTTCTAAAAGTCTGTCGCCACCACCTGTAATATCCTCATCCTTAAATCCCAATGCAAACATTGGCCTGGACACAGCTAGTTTCTCTTCCACCCTAGATTGGGCCACTCCTTTTTCCTCTTCTGGCAATATTCTTTCAATCTCACTTCCAGCCTCCTTTACTGGTTGCTTACTAAATAACTCTTCTGCCTGCTTAATAACCCTATCGGTATCTACATCTCCTGCTATAAATAAGACCATATTTGATGGATGATAGAAGGTTCTATAACACTCGTAAAGAATTTCTTTATTGATTTTATAAATAGACTCTACAGTACCTGCAATATCTTTGCGTACAGGGTGTTCATGATACAGACCTTTTAAGAGATTGAAGTATACCCTCCAATAAGGGTTGTCTTCATACATTCTAATCTCTTGTGCAATAATCCCCTTTTCTTTTTCAACATTTTCATCTGTAAAATAAGGCCTACCAACAAAGCCCAGAAGCACATCCAAACATTCATAAAAATTACCCGTAGATGTAAAATGATATGCAGTCATATTGAAATTTGTGAAGGCATTAGGCTGTGCTCCTAGTTTTGCATATTCGTCAAAAATATTACCCTCTTCTTCTTCAAAAAGTTTATGTTCCAGAAAATGTGCTATTCCATCAGGTACCGTAATAGGTTCTTTCTTTCCCAAAGGCACAAACTGGCTGTCATTGGATCCATATTGGGTTGCATATATAGCAAACTGCCTACTGTAACCTGGTTTTGGAAGTATATATACATTCAAGCCCACCTTTAGCTTGTGGCTTATCAACTTTTCCTTTAATAACTTATTCTCCATTAGATTTTCCATTTTACAAGCTTCCCTCCTTTGGACTTAATAGATATACTGTATCAACTTTTACCCTTTTGGCTACTTCTACAACTTCTTCCAATTTTACTTTCATTATCTCTTCTATTAAATCATCAAGAGAATAACTAGCTCCTGTAACGGTGTTGCCCAGATAATAATTTACTAGTTGTCCCGGCTCATCTTTTGCACCCCTTAAGGAGGTAGTAATAGCGTTTATGGCAGCAGTAAATTCCATATCTGTTATATTGCCTTTTTCCATATCATTGACCTGTTCCATAATTATCTCTAATGCCTGCTGGTATTGTTTCTGATCAATCCCTGACCCAATAAGCATTAATCCCTTGTATTTCTCCAATCGAGCAAAGGCATAATAAGCTAGACTGCTTCGTTCACGTACATTTATAAAAAGCTTTGAATGAGGTCCACCACCTAAAACACTGGCATATACAACCAATGGTAAATATTCCTTATCCTTAACAGAGGTATTGGTTCTAAAGCCGATATTTAGTTTAGCTTGTGCTACATCCATCTCTTCTATCACTTGCCGCTGTTTTACCCCAACCCTTTTTATTATTGTTTCAGAAATGATCTTAGTCTGGCTTCTATCAAGATCTAAACTATTTTTAATTAACAATAAAACCTTTTCAGCATCTACATCCCCTACTACAAAAATATCTAAGGGACTAGTAGCTATCATATCATGATAGACTCTGTATAGTCTCTCAGAATCTAAAGATTCTAAATCTTCCACACTGCCTAAAACGAATCTAGAGTATTTTTCATTCTTGCACATTTCCTGTATGCAGCGTTCTATGCTATATTGCATTTTATCATTTATCATGGCCAGAATTCTATTCTTTAAGTTTTCTTTTTCCTGGTTTACATAGTCCTCTCTAAATATTGAGTTCTCCAATACGGGCTTTGTTATTATTCGATTTAGAAAATAAAAGGACTGTGCCAGCAACCCATCTTTAGGTGTATAAGTCTCATTTACTAAATCCATGGTGAAGCGAAGTATCTGTCTCTCTCCCAGTTTTTGAACTCCAACATCAAATAAGGCACCATACTGTTCTTCTAAAAAAGCGCCAATCTTTTTTTGATTTTCATACCCTTCACACCCTCTTTTTAAAACAGCTGGTATTAGAGCATTATAAGTATAATCTTTATCTAAATCCCTATGAAAGCAATAACTTATATAAACTGTTTTAAACTTCTTATCAGGAATAATATGTAAATTAATGTTTCCCTCTAATTTTTTTATAATAATATCGCTCAACTTGACTTAGCCTCCTTTAGATTTAAACTTAAGACTTTGATATTACTTCGCTTTTTAAGATTAAAAATCCTTCTAGTTTATTATTGTTTATAACAAAGATTTCTATCCAGTCTCTGGAGACAATTTTATGCATTCTGCTGAAGCAATAATTAAAAATATATAAACGGTTATAAAACCCTTATAATCAAATTTAATAAGGAAATCCTACAAAAATCTTATTATTTTATCTCCTAATGTGATAAAATATAGATACTTTAATTAATTATGCTAGTTCATCCTATAGTTGTAATGGCTATTAAACGTTGACTTATCAATAGCATATTTTTCTATTAGGGCTACAACTGTTGAACTATCAACAGATGTTATTTTATTATTATATAGGTAAGGAGCGATTTAAATTGAAATACCGGTTGAGTTTACATATTACTATTATAGTTTTATTTTCAATCGCAATATTAATGCTAGCACCAAGTTGTTCTCATAAGATAAGCGGTGCTAAGATTTTGTCCAGTGATCAAATTAAAGGTCAAGAAATAGCCACTATTAAAGTGACTTTCTTCGATTCAGACAACCGATTAAAATCTCCTGTTGCAACTTTGGCTTCATCTATTCAAGGTGAACAACCTTATATAATGGAGTTAAGGAATATTATCGCTACATCAAAGGGAATTTCTATAGAAGAGGATAGTCAGTTTAGCCCCATCACTGACAGTAGCCATTTTATTGAGTTGATATATGATAACGATTACAAACTGGACTTTTATTATTCCCATCAAAACAATTGGATTATTTGGTCCAATGTAATAAATGAAGATGAGCAAAAGATTTTAGAATACCATTTTCTAAACCCTAAGGAATCCATGGAAGAATGGCTATCAAAAGTTGAGCCCATGGCTACTCGTGCTGAGGAATAGCTGAGGAATAAATGATACAGCCGTAAATGGTGCAAATCCTCATTTACGGCTGCTACTTTATCCTTCTATTCTCAAACCAAAAAGTCTTTATCTGGTCCTTTCTATAAATCAATAGTAGTAGGGGCATAAATACAATCTCCAAGGGTTTTATATAACCTTTTACAGAGGTGAAGTGCAGCTTAGGCTTATAATTTCGCTCTCCATTTGTACTCGTATTTTTAGCTCCCAAATATGTCTTAGTATATCTCAGTATTTTAGTTGATAATAATACTGATTACCCCAAACATCTATTATATGGACCACTAAATCATTATTTTCAAAGATTGCTAACTCAATAGAATCTTTTATCATATTATCCTTCTCTTCCCTCTTGTTCCAAGATCTAGGGTAGAAAAAATCGTCCTTTATATAACCTACTGCCCAATAATTTACATGTTCTAGTCCTTTAAGATCCAGGTTATGGTTACCTTTATCATCTGCTGCTACACTCTTAGCAGGTTTGTAATCTACCAGCTTAATAGTGTTTATATCTGTTCCTTTGCCACTAGTTTGATCTTTTTCTATAACTATTACAGATTGATCTAAAGGCTTATAACTTTTCTCGTAGTATATGGCAAAGTTTTTTCCATCTTCTTGTGCCAACAATCTATTCCTACACACATGCATAGAATAAGGACTGGAATCTAATCCTATCCATTTTCTATTTAGTCTTGAAGCAACAGCTAGAGTTGTTCCAGAGCCTGCAAAAAAATCTGCCACATAATCTCCAGGTCTTGATGATGACAGAATAATCCGCTCCAACAAGGTCTCAGGTTTTTGGGTGTCATAGCCTGTCCTTTCAGGGTCCCGCTGGTGGAGATGAGAAATATCAGTCCAAACATCACTTGGATATATTTTAGAATCTTCATAGTAGCGATATATCTTACCAGCTGATTTTATAGACCAAAATATCCTGCCGTCCTGGTCTATTTCTCTTTTCATATTGTTTTTCCTCTTATCTCCTCGTTTTATCCCAACAGCATCAATATCAAAGAAATGCTCCGAAGATTTCCGGTAAAAGAGTATGTTGTCATGTTTGCGACTAAAATGCCTTTTAGCCCTGCCTCCACTTTGATAATGCCAAATAATTTCGTTCAAAAAATTGTCTTCACCAAAAATCTCATCCAATAAAACTCGTAAATAAGCACTGGTCCTGTAATCCACATGAACATAGAAAGAACCGTCAGGAGTAAGCAGCTCATAAGCATATTCAAATACTTGTTTCATAAAGGTTAGAAAATCTTTTTTTCCTTCCTTCCATTGATCCCTGTAAGCAACATGCTCAATAATCCCTTTATTTCCTATCTTTTGGCGATACCTGAATAATTGCCCTGTCATAAAGGGAGGGTCAATATATATAAGCTGTACCTTACTCCTGTACAAATCTACCAGACTGGACAATCCCTCAAGAACGTCTGTCCAGTAAAAGTGGCCCCAGATTTCTTTAGGATCTACAGACTCTCCCATATTTTTATGTTTATGGTATTCTCCCCTGGGATAAACCTGCAACACAGTCATATACTCATTCCTATTTCATAATGATAGCATCAAAGCGACATTTCTTTATACATTCCTGGCAACCTGTACATTTATCTTCAATTACTATGTGAACTTCTTTTACATTGCCCTCAATTGCATTAAACTTGCAAGCTCTCTTACAAGCAGTACAGCCGGTACATTTGTCTTCCTCAATAAAAGCAATCTTTCTGTTATCAAAATCAGCATAGATAGATTTTGTAGGACAATTCTCTGCACATACCATACAATTCACACATTTGTCATAATCTATACGAGCAACATTATTGTCTACAACAATTGCATCAAATTTGCAGACCTTTTCACAAATTCTGCATCCGATACATCCTACCTTACAAGAATTTTTAACGTCCTTTCCCTTATCCTCTGACTTGCACAAGACCTGTACCTGACTTGAAACAGGGACCATTTCAATTAAATTTTTAGGACAAGCTGCAACACACTTTTCACATGAGGTACATTTATCCTCATCAACTACAGCTATCCCTTTATCATTTATATATATAGCATCAAAGGGACACGCATTAACACAAGTTCCTAAACCCAGACAGCCATAGCTACATTCTTTGGGGCCGTCTGCTATCAATGAAGCTGCAACACAATCCTCTATACCCTGGTAATGGTACTTTTGTGGAGCTTTTTCACAGTCTCCAGCGCACAATACTTTTGCTATCCTTCTGTTTATGTCACCGACTTCCAGACCCATAATATCTCCTATTTGCTGAGCAACCCTAGCTCCTCCTACGGGGCAACCTGCTACAGGAGCATCTCCAGTCACAACAGCAGCAGCAAAACCATCACAACCAGGGTAACCACAAGCTCCGCAGTTAACTCCTGGCAAAACTTCCCGTACCTCTTCTTCTCTTGGATCACTGTCAACGGCAAATTTCTGTGATGCAAAGGCTAGTCCAGCTCCAAATACTATACTCATGCCTCCTAAACTAAGGATAGGCATCAAAATTTCTTTAATCATACTTTTCCCCCTCTACTTAATAAGTCCTTGAAATCCTAAAAATGCAACAGACATAAGACCTGCAGTTATTAGAGTTATGGGAAAGCCTTTCAAAGGCTCCGGTATATCTGAAAGCTCTAATCTTTCCCTAATGCCAGCCATCAGAACCAAAGCCAGGGTAAACCCTAAAGCAGCCCCTGTTCCATTAATTAATGTTTGAAGCAGATCATATCCTTCTTGTATATTGATAATAGCTACTCCCAAAACGGCACAATTGGTAGTTATAAGAGGGAGATAGACACCTAGTGCCTGATATAAGGTAGGACTTGTTTTTTGGATAACCATCTCTACAAACTGTACTAAAGCAGCTATAACCAGTATAAAAGCAATTGTTTGCAGATATTCTAAACCCAAAGCTTGTAAAATCGCATATTGAATAATATAGGTGATTAGGGAAGCTAGGGCCATTACAAAGGTAACAGCAGCTCCCATACCCAATGCAGTGGATACCTTTTTAGATACCCCTAGAAAAGGACAAATACCTAAAAATCTTGATAATACAAAATTGTTAACCAGCAAAGTGCTGAGTAATATCATGAATAGTTTACCTAAATACTCCATAACCCAAACCCCCTTTATTCAGTCTTAGCTGTTAACTTGTTTAAAAGACCAAGTAATAATCCTAATGTTATAAATGCTCCGGGAGGTAGAATCATAATTACAGCTGGATTAAAGGCTTGAGGCATAACCTTTACTCCAAATATAGTTCCTGCTCCCAGCAGCTCTCGAATAATACCTAACAGGGTTAAGGAAAGAGTAAAACCTATCCCCATACCTATACCGTCTGCTACTGATGCTAAAGGAGTATTTTTGGAAGCAAAAGCCTCCGCTCTTCCAAGGATTATACAGTTAACCACAATTAATGGTATAAACAAGCCCAAGCTTTTATATAATACAGGAAAATAAGCCTCCATTATCATGTCTACCACAGTAACAAAGGTAGCAGCGATTACGATATATGCGGGGATTCTAACCTGTTTAGGGATAAAGTCCTTTAAAAGAGATACTACCAAATTGGAAAATATTAGTACAAAGGCGGTAGCCAAGCCCATACCAATTCCGTTAGCTGCTGCTGTAGTCACAGCCAAGGTGGGACACATGCCTAACACTAAACGGAAAGTTGGGTTTTCTGTAATAATACCATTTTTTATTATTTTTAATAATTTCATTATTTCCCACCCCCATTTCGCAATATATCACGATAATATTGGGCAGCCAGATTAACACCATTATTTACAGCATCGGAGGATACAGTAGCACCAGAAATAGCCTGAACTTCCTGATCTCCCGGTGTATTTTTTGTAAGAGACAAGGGATTTTCTATGTCCTTGCCATTAAATTGCTCAGTAAAAGACCCTTCCACTATTTTAGCTCCCAAACCAGGCGTTTCTGAATGCTCCCCAATTTGAACACCTTCTATTTTATTGTTCATATTGATTCCTACAGTTACTTCTAAGTCTCCACCATAACCATTGGCTATAAGTTTAAAGGTATAACCTACTATCTCACTATCCTTCATTCCAGCACTGATTTCCACTATTTTAGCCTTGTCATTTTCAGCTGATTCAGCAACCATATCTACTTGACTGAATTCCTCGGCTTGAGGCAGTACTGTCTGCTTAGCTAAATTTGTAGTATTTATACGCTGTTGTTCTATGGGTCCTTGAGTAGCAAGATTGGTTATGCCCAGAACCATGGCAGCAATAGCTGTTATTATAAATAATTTTAATCCTATTTTTAAAATATCAGACATTGCCTCTCACCTCCCCATATATTCGAGGTCTTGTATATCTCTCTATCAGTGGAGTTGCTACATTCATGATTAATATGGAATAGGAAACTCCACCAGGATATCCTCCTAATATTCGGATTACCGTGGTTATAATACCACACCCTATACCCATTATAATCTGGCCTTTTGGGGTAACAGGAGATGTGGAATAATCCGTAGCCATAAAAAATGCACCTAAAATAAGTCCTCCTGAAAAAATATGATATAGTCCATGTCCTGTAAAAAGACCATCTTTGCCAAAAAACCATGTTAGTAACCCAACCGTAGCTATATAGGTTATAGGTATTCGCCAGTTTATTACCCGCCGTATAAGCAGATAGGCTGCACCCAGCAATAAGGCTAATGCAGAAATCTCGCCTATACAACCACCAATCCTACCCACAAAAACATCCCACAATGGTGGTAGATCTGCCCATACACCATCTCCACTTTTTAATATGGCTAAAGGAGTTGCGCTACTGGTAGCATTGCTGACTCCGTCTACAGTGGCACTACTGGTAGCAGCGCTGGTAGCGTTGCTGACCCCATCTATAATGGGAGACTCCCATGTGGTCATTTCTACAGGCCAAGCAGCTAATAGAATAGCACGGGCCGCAAGGGCAGGATTCATAAAATTGTGACCTATACCACCAAAAATTTGTTTTACAAGAACTATAGCTATAACCGCACCTACAACCACAATCCATAATGGTATAGTAGGTGGTAGATTATAAGCTAATAAAATACCAGTAACTACTGCACTAAAATCTCTTATTGTAACTGGTTTTTTCATTAACTTTTGATAAACAGCCTCAGCAGCCACCGCTGATAGAACAGACACACCTATAACTAATGCAGCTCTCCACCCAAAGAAAATAACCGCTGCAATGCCAGCCGGAATCAATGCAAGTATGACATCAAGCATTATTCTAGAAACCGACTCTCCAGATGTAATATGGGGTGAAGAGGAAACTGTTAAAGTATTATTCATTTCTTTCCCTCCAAACCTCTTGCATAAATTTGTCTATTGTTCATTTGATGTATTATTTTTCTCTTTAGCAATAATCTGATTTTTAGCCATAATAATGGATTGCATCAAAGGTCTTTTTGCAGGACATATATAGGAACAACAACCACATTCAATACAATCCAGGGCCTTATATTCCTTACAGGTATCAAAATCTCCTTTTAAAGAATAGGCACTGATACTTAGGGGCATTAAATTTATAGGACAAACCTGTATACATTTTCCACATCGGATACACGGCCATACCTCTTCATCTTTAGTTTCCTCTGGAGATAGGGCCAAAATACCAGTGACACCCTTGGTAACAGGCACTTCCAGAGTGTGTTGTGCTATACCTGTCATAGGACCACCTGCAATTATCTTACTTGGCTCACAGCTAAAACCTCCACATTCCTCGATTAGTTCACTGAAAAGTGTACCTATACGAACCATAAGATTTTTTGGTTCTTTTATTCCTTTTCCACTAATGGTAACCACTCTTTCAATAAAGGGCATTCCTGTGGTAAGGACTTCATAGATCTTTGCAGCTGTAGCAACATTATTCACTTCAACACCTACGTCCGCGGGTAGTCCACCTGAAGGTACCTGGCGGCCTGTTATTGTCTGGATTAATTGCTTTTCTGAACCCTGAGGATATTTGGTCTTCAAAGCTACCACCTGAATATTGGGCTCTTTTTTTGTTACCTTTTCCATAACTTCAATAGCTTCGGATTTGTTATCTTCAATCCCAATATAGCCAAATTTGGCATCTATAACTCTCATTATTATCTTTAATCCTGCTATTATTTGGTCAGGCTGTTCAATCATCAAACGATGGTCTGAGGTCAAATAGGGCTCACATTCAGCTCCATTCAAAATTACATATTCTATTTCCTTTTCAGCAGGAGGAGACAGCTTTACATGGGTAGGAAAGGTAGCGCCACCCATCCCGACAATACCTCCATCTAATATAATCCGTCTTATATCTTGAACAGATAGGCTTTCTATGTCCCTTGGCTTGATTGATTCATCCAAGGTATCCAATCCGTCATTTTCAATAACAACTGTCATTACCTTTACTCCTTGGGGGCCCATCATAGGCATTACAGACTTGACCTTGCCTGAAACACTAGCATGAACCGGTGCACAAACAAAACCTCTTTGCTGACCTATCATTTGCCCCAATTTTACATGATCTCCCGGTTTTACTAATGCCTCACAAGGTGCGCCAATATGTTGTTGAAGTGGTATATATACCAGAGAAGGCACTTTTGCTGTCTCAATAGGTTTGTTTTCTGTAAAATGCTTATTGTCAGGCGGATGAACTCCCCCCCTAAATGAAAAAGAATTAAACCCCATTAACAAACACCCTCCTTAAACCTATATAATATCCCTTGATTTTATTATATGGATAAGTTAATTTTATCACAAATAATATTTTTTAAAAAATTTGTTAAAATAATAACATTCCCTTAACACGAAAAAAGCCGACTGAGATTTATAAAAATCTCGCCGGTTTTTTACATAAGCTTATTATAACATACTTTTGTAGATAATTGTATTTTTTTTGATTATTGCTTCAAAAATACTTTTTTAGTTGAAAATTCCTATCTATGAGGATATTATTAATTTAACTGGTTGTCCTAGTTCCACCGTTAGATCACTTATATAAAAGCTATAGATAAATCTACATTTAATTACCATTATGATTTATATGTGATGAACTGGCACAACAGGTTATTTTATAGCTTACACACATAAAAGGAGGAATTATAATGAATATGAGATGGAGCCTTGATGAACTTTACTCTTCTTTTGAATCACCAGAATTTAAGGATGATTTAACTGCAATTGATTTGTTAATAGAAAAAATAAAAAAATGGACAGAGGAAAATCTAACTTCTATGGAAAATCCAAAGGAAAAGATTGAGTATTACATAAATTCAGAAACTGTACTTGCTACTATTTTTTCTAAGTTAATGACATATGCGAGCCTTAGAGCTAGTGTTGATGCAAGGGATCAGGATGCAATAAAATATGTGGACAAGCTACAGGTAAAGTATAATGAGCTTACCCAACCCTCAGTGGCCTTTCAAAAATGGTTGTCTTCCCTAGATAATTTAGAGGATATCATTAATTCATCTCAGCTTTTAAGAGAACATGAATTTTATTTAAATGAAATAGTTCAAAATTCTAAATATCTGTTAAGCGAGGAACAAGAGATAATAATTGCAAAAATGAGCAATACAGGTTCTAGTGCCTGGAGTCAATTACAGGATATATTAACATCCACACTATTAGTAGACATTGAAATTGAAGGAGAAAAAAAAGAACTCCCTCTGCCTGTTGTAAGAAACATGGCATACGAAGGAGATGCACAGCTTAGAAAAAAAGCTTATGAGGCTGAACTTAAAGCCTATAAAAAGATTGAGGAATCCTCTGCTGCTTGCCTTAATGGAATTAAAGGAGAGGTATTGACTGTGACATCTATGAGAGGATACAAATCCCCTCTAGAAGAAACCATTATTAAGTCGAGAATAGATGAGGAAACTTTAAATGCTATGCTGGATGCAATGAAAGAAAGTCTCCACTATTTTCATAACTACTATAGAAGAAAGGCTGAATTATTGGGGCATAAAAATGGTCTACCCTTTTACGATCTATTTGCACCTCTTGGCCAAATGAATATCAAATATACCTACCAAGAAGCACGAGATTATATAGTAAAAAACTTTAGAAGTTTTAGCGATAAATTAGCTAACTTTGCAGACAATGCTTTTACAAATAGATGGATTGATGCTGAACCAAGAGAAGGAAAAATGGGCGGTGCTTTCTGTTCCAATATTCATGCCATTAAAGCTAGTAGAATATTAACTAATTTTACTGGCACCTTTAGCGATATCACTACCCTGGCCCATGAGTTAGGGCACGCCTACCATGGCTATTGTCTAGAAGAGGAGTCTATCATAAATAGTGATTACACTATGCCTATAGCTGAAACAGCGTCAATATTCTGCGAAACTATAATAATGGACGCTGCCTTAAAGGAGGCAACCGAAGAACAATCTTTTGGAATATTAGAATCTTCTATATCTGATTCAGGGCAGGTAATAGTGGACATCCTTAGTCGCTTTCTCTTTGAAAGCAAGCTTTTCGAAATTCGAAAGGATCATCCCTTGTCTGTGGATGAGTTAAAAGTGCTTATGATGGAAGCACAAAAAGAGGCCTATGGCTTTGGATTAGATCATGACTTTTTACATCCCTTTATGTGGATATGTAAATCCCATTATTATTCAGCTGGTTACAATTTCTACAATTTTCCTTACGCTTTTGGACTTTTGTTCGCAAAGGGAGTTTATGCAGAGTATCTAAAGCGAGGTAAAGCTTTTGTTACTGAATATGATAAGCTTCTGCAGGCTACGGGAAAGAATAATATAGCTGATGTAGCTAAGATGGTAGATATAGATATCCATTCCATAGATTTTTGGAGAAATTCTTTACAACTTATTAAGCAAGATATTGATAAGTTTATGGAGCTAAGTAAAAATATATAAATTAATCAAAACAATGGGCGGTTCACAATCACCGCCCACTTTTTATCTTTTTTTCTTTGGTTTTCTAAACAGCTCGTATATCCCCATGGCCAAAATAAAAACGCCAAACAATCTTTTAAGAGCATGAGCAGACATGGATACAGCAGTTTTTGACCCGATTAGTGCACCTATTGTGCCAGCTATAATAATCTTTAGAGCAAGCTTATATCGTACATGTTTATTTTTAATATGTATACATAAAGCAATAATAGCTGTTGGAAAAAACACGCTAAGATTTATACTTTGGGCTAATTGCTGCGGGGTTTTAGCAAAAAAGATTAGAGCAGGAATTAAAATAGTTCCGCCACCCATGCCCATTCCTCCAACTATACCTGAAACTAGTCCTATTAAAAATATAATCATCTAGAAAATCATCCTTAATCCTGCTAATATCATAAATCCTGCAAAAATTTTGCTAAGTATATTTACCGGTATGCGAGGCAATAGCCATGCACCAAAACCAGCACCAATAATGCTGCCTAATCCTACTTTCCATACCATACTCCAATCGAAATGATTGCTCCTAAAATAAATAAAAACACTTACCAATGACAGAGGTAAAATGACTAAAATGGCAGTAGCATGGGCATCATGTTCCTCTATACCTAATAAATAAATCATTGCAGGGACTACTATTATTCCTCCACCTGATCCAAATAGCCCATTACACAATCCTGCTATTATACCAATAGTTACCACCTTAATTAGCTTATATCTATCCCTAATACTATCACCTTTACATAATAATTATATTTTTGATCATCCTATGATAGATAATCTAGCCAGTTATCATAAGTTTTATTCCATAAAAAATCGCCCTTTAAGGGCGATTTGTATTTATTATTTAGGTTTATTTACCTGCTGCTTTCCGTACCATTGCCTGATGTTCAGCGTCTTCTTTATTTCTAATATGGGTTCTGCTTTTATAAAAATGTATACATACGTGACCATCCATGCCATTATTAGATACTCTATCAAAGGCATGGGGCATACCATGCATAGAGGCAGCTATTCTTACCCCACTTACTTCTACTATAACCGGTCTTCTGTCCCAGCTCCATCCTCCCCATATGGATTTAATGGCTTCGGAATCTTCGGATGTTACAGGTTCAGAATCAGCATGATATATTCCACCAGTTCTCTTCATCTTAAAGGATCTACCTGTATAAAGATCTGTCACCTTTGCTACTTCACCTCTTGGGAATAGATACTGACCTTGTGAAAACCAGTCCACCATTACTCCAAGAGTTGATACTCCACCCCTAGAAGCCGGTAAAAATTCACTAGCCTTGGTAGGAATAACAGTATGCCGCTTTGCATTGCTACTATATAGCACCCTTTTGGTTTCCGGCCCAACTGTCCCGTCTACAGTTAGTCCATTTTCTTGCTGAAACAAGGCTACAGCATTTCTAGTGGCTTCAGCATAATATCCTGTTACCTTATAATTAAAATAGCCTAGATCTCTAAGTCTCATCTGGAGATTTACTACTTCCTGTCCTTGACTCTTAATTTTAAGAATTTCTGAAGGATCTATATCTTCTATGGTAGAATTCTCTGCATTGGACTCAGTGTCAGCCAATATGTATCCAAAAGGTAATATTGAAGTAAATACTAATATAAACAGGAAACATAAAAGTTTCTTAAACATAATTACCTCCATGATCCTTATAAATTACCTATATTTTACCACAGCCTAATTAAAAATGCACTAGCTTTTTACAAAATTATTAAATTTATTTTACAATATTGTTGTAATTTTTTCAATAGTAAGCACAATTTTAGCTATATAGGTCATTATTATCAAACACTAACTATTTATCCCATTTATTATAGTCTTTTTTATAACAAGGTTTTTAGCAAGAAATAAAAAAACACAGATATAAATCTGTGTCCTATGGTGCGGATGGTGGGACTCGAACCCACACGACACAACTATCATACGGCCCTCAACCGTACGCGTCTGCCAGTTCCGCCACATCCGCAAATATTGATTTGCTACATTAAGTTCATGTAACAAATCATATTATAATAAATCATCCCATTTCTGTCAAGGTTAGATACATATTTTTATCGGTCTAAATACCATTTTTCTATATCACGAAAGATCATTAAATCTCTAGGCAATCTAATGCCATGTACATAGGGAGCCGCAACAAGGGATGAGGTTTTGTAGTAAAGGCTAATTATGGGTAGTTCTTCTACTAGGTGTTTTTGTATCTTCTTATAGGTATCCTTGAATTCTTGTGAATCCTGGATTACTGGTATCCTATCTAACAGCTCATCCAAATATGAATTGTTATAGGCAATATAATTATTAAGTCCGTTACCAATTTGCGATGAGTGAAACATAAAACCCAAATCTGTAGTAATATCCAAATAATGTTCACTTAAAACTGCCTCAAAATCACCTTCTTCAAGAGCCGTTATATAATCATCCCAGGATAAGAATCTGGGCTTAACATCAATCCCCACATCCTTTAACTGCTCCACTATTAGATTTAAAGTCTCTTTTTGCATTATATTGTCCATATGTGCATTGACAGTGAAACTGAGATCAACAAATCCCTCTCCAGTATTTTTATCAAGAATTCCATCCCCATTGGAATCTTTCCATCCAGCTTCTTCTAGGATCTGATGTACTTTAAGGGGTTGATAATCGTACATCCTTAAATCAGAATCATAATACCAGGCATCGGGAGGAATAGGTACATCAACTGCCTGGGCATTGCTAGCATAAACTCTGGAAACAATATCCTTTCTATCTATAGCATAGGCAATGGCTTCTCTCACCCGGTTATCACCCAATATACCCGGCGATTGATGATTAATCCCAATATATACGAAATTCTGGGTTAAATATCTAAATGTCTGACCCTGTCGACTCATTCCATAGAAATCTGCATATATCACGTGGGTATCGACCAAATCCACTTCTTCGTTCTTAAAAGCTTCCAGAGACTCTTCGTTGTCCCTATATATATTAGCAACTATGGCATCAATATAAGGCTTTTCAGATCCCCACCAATCATCATTTCTTACTAGTTTTATCTGACCGCCTATTTCTATATTAGCTGATTCTACCTTAAATGGACCTGTTCCTATCAAAAAGTCTATATCTTCACCATCTTCATCATTTTGATCGTCTTGATCATTCAAGGCAGGCAATATGGGAAAGGATAAGGCCTCCAAAAAAGTCCTGCCAGCTGGCTCGTTTAGAATAATAGTCACCGCATAGGGATTATTTATAACATATTCCATCCTTGCAATATTTCTGCCTTCAAAAAGCCTTTTTGCAAAAATGGAGCTGCTTTTATATTCAGAACCTTCCTCTTCTTCCGACTGCTGTAAATGATTGTACAACAGATCAAAGGTATATTTTACATCTTGAGCAGTCAACTCTTTCCCATTATGCCATTTTACGCCTTTTCTCAATTCTATTTGCCATATTTTTCCTTCATCTAGCACTTCCCAGGACTCTGCTAAAGCAGGTTTAATATTAAGATTCTCATCAAATGAAAAAAGTCCTTCATAAATAAGGCTTGACAAATTTATATAATCCTTTAACTTCGTGTAAAGTGGATTCATGCTATCTGGTAAGGCAATAGCTATCTTTAATTCCCCCCCTTTAGATGGGGTGGCAGGTTGATAAGCTAAATCTTTTTCCTCCTCTGCTATAGGATTAAGGTTCTCGTCCTGGTACTCTGGTAAGATGTTTGATACACTACATCCGGTAACAGTTAACAATAATATAATAATAACTAGACTATATATACCTTTCCGCATCATGTCGGGTATTCCCTTCCCATCAAATTTTATACAACTTCTTATACTGTTTGTAGGCTTGTTGAATCCGTTCTAAATAATCACTGGTCTCTTTAAAAGGAATATTTTTTAATGTTTTGCCATCATCGCTATATCTATCATCCTTTAGCCACTTCATTACGTTGCCCATACCCCCGTTATAAGAAGCCAGGGCAAGCTCTACATCTCCATCAAACACTTTCAATAGATAGGCTAAATACCAACATCCGAACATTATGTTGGTTTTAGGATCATATAACATATCATCCTCATAAAGACTTAATCCTATTTGATCCGCGATCCATTGTCCAGTTCTAGGAATAATTTGCATTAGTCCCCTGGCATTCTTACCGGACCTGGCGTCAGGTTTAAATTTGCTTTCCACCCATATAATGCTCATAACTAGATAAGGATCCAATTCATATTCCAAAGAGAATCTAATTATTTCATTCTTATATTTTAAAGGGTAGAATTTTCTCTGAACATAGGGCGATTGAATAAACCAATTAAGTAATATAATTGCTATAAAAAAACCCAGTATTAACCAGGGTAATATTTTTCGAGTCATAATCCCTTTTATCTCCTTACTGTCCAACAATTTCCGTTTGAGTCTGGTCCCAAAGTCTTTGAACCTGTTCCTTCAAACTATTAATATCTGAATTATTATATATAATTATATCAGCCTTAGCAATTCTTTCTTGCTGGCTCATCTGGCTATTAATCCTGCTTAAGGCCTGATCTCTTGTTAAACCATCGCGAGCCATAAGCCTTTCTATTCTCTTTTCCATGGATACGTCTACTACCCATACCTGATCCACCATAGTTTCCCAACCTGTTTCCAGTAATAAAGCTGCATCCACCACTACTAATCCTTTGTAGCCTTGAGCTTTTAAATGGTTAATCTGATCTTCTATCCTGGCTTTTATAGCAGGGTGAGTTATATTATTTAACTTAGCTAAAGCATCAGGATGGGAAAAGACCAGCTCACCAAGTTTTTTCCGGTTTATCTCACCATTAGGTAATAAATATTCCTCACCAAACTCGTCTCTTATCTGCTGCCAGGCAGGTAATCCCTTTTGAACAATCTCCCTAGCTACTTTGTCAGCATCAATTATTATTGCTCCTAGCTGGGACAAAATAGAAGATACTTGGGATTTTCCAGTAGCAATACCCCCTGTAAGTCCAATTATCTTCATTATAACGTATAGCCTCCATACTCTATATTCTTTAACTTATTGTATTAGTTCCATAATCATCACACTATAAATATGATAGATATTGATAAGTGAGGGCCTTCACTATTTTAGCCAAGGACACTAGTTTTCTCCAAATCAATAATCAAGTGAATCTTCAATAGCTAGCATTATACTAAATAAAATATAAAGATATACTGAGGTAAGTACAACAATCATAGTTGTGTTTATTTAGCATTATACCAATTATTGCCTACTCCAATATCTACAACTAGTGGAACAGATAGTTCTATTGCATTTTCCATCTTATCTTTTAATATTTCTTTCACCTCTTCTAATTCAGGCTTATATGCATCTATAATCAATTCATCATGTACTTGTAAAACTAACTTAGATTTGAGCCCTCTAGCTTTTAATTCATAGTATACATCATTCATTGCTTTTTTGATGATATCAGCTGCAGTACCTTGGATGGGAGTATTCATAGCTATCCTCTCCCCAAAGGACCTGATATTAAAATTCCTAGAGGATAATTCAGGTAAATATCTTCTTCTTCCCATTAAAGTAGTGACATAACCCTGTTTCTTGCCTTGTTCTACAATTCTTTCCATATATTCCTTGATGCCTGGATATCTCTTAAAATAATTATCAATATAATTATGGGCTTCGGCTCTGGAAATTCCTAAATTTTTAGCTAATCCAAAATCGCTTATTCCATAGACAATTCCAAAATTTACTGCTTTGGCATCATTTCGCTGCTGTGGTGTTACCTCATCTATGGGTATCCCAAAAATTTCTGAAGCAGTTCTTAAGTGAATATCCTGGTTATTATTGAAAGCGTCTATAAAAGTCGGATCTCCAGATATATGCGCCAAGACTCTCAATTCAATCTGTGAGTAATCTGCATCCACCAGTACATGATCTTCATCAGTAGGAACGAATACTCCTCTTATTCTTCTTCCCATTTCCATACGAACCGGGATATTTTGAAGATTAGGCTCTGTGCTGCTGATCCTACCTGTAGCCGTAATAGTCTGATTGAAGCTGGAATGAATCCTACCATCTTTAGGATCGATGACATTTAATAGCCCTTCAGAATAGGTGGATTTAAGTTTCATCACCTGACGGTATTCAATAATCTTCTCAATGATATCATGTTTACCTTTTAATTTCTCTAGCACTTCAATATCAGTAGAATAGCCGGTCTTGGTTTTCTTTATCACTGGTAATCCCAGTTTTTCAAACAATATTATGCCCAACTGTTTTGGAGAATTTATATTAAACTCTTCCCCTGCCATTTCATATATATTGTTTGTAAGCTCCTCTAAAGTTTCAGTAAATTCAATATCTAATTCTTTAAGAGTATCTTTATCAACATTAAAACCCGTCCATTCCATATCTGCTAGAACCCTAATTAAAGGGTGTTCTATATCGCGATATAGATGGTACATATCCAAATCCTTTAACCTTTTCTCCAGTTCTTCAGCTAATAAAAGTACATGGCCGGCATCTATATTATCTGTATCAGTTCCCAGGTATTCATGAAGCAGATATTTCACATCGTACCGTGTATGGGTTGGGTCCAACAAATAAGCTGCAATAAGGGTATCAAAGTATAAATTATTAACTTCTATATCCTGCTCCCAAGCTTTTAACAGTAAGTTTTTACCATCATAAACTACTATTTCTATCCTCTCTTCCAACAATATTAGTTTTAGCTTTTCCATTACATCCCAATAATCTAAGCCTCCACTTATCATGTCCTGAAATAGACTAATGCGATATATCTGCTTTTTATCCCAGCAAAAAGTGATAACCTCATTGTCCATTAATAAAGAAATTCTGCTTTGATCAAGCGCGTTATTGACATAACCTGATAATTCTTCCAAAGTATCTACTTCTACAATTTTTCTATCATCATCGAAAGATTGGGATACTTTTTGCTGTTCATCAAAGTTCAACTTACTGATTATGCTGTTGAATTCTAACTCCTCTAACAAAGCTCTTAGTTCCGAAGAGTTTGGTATATTGTAGCTACAGCCTTCCAGGTTTATTTCTATGGGCACGTCTTTAATAATAGTAGCTAGCTTTTTACTCAAAATTGCCTGTTCTTTATACTTAGTTAAGTTTTCTTTTAGCCTCTTACCGGATATATTATCAATATTATCCAGAACTTCTTCCAGAGTTTTATACTGACTTAGTAATTTTAAAGCGGTTTTTTCTCCAACTCCCGGAACACCTGGAATATTGTCAGAGCTATCTCCCATTAATGCTTTTAAATCGATTATCTGGCTAGGTTTAAGTCCGTATACTTTCTCTACTTCCTGAGGATCAAAAGCCTGTATATCACTTGTACCTCTTCGATTCAACAACACAGTAGTGCTATCCGATACCAGTTGCATAGCATCCCGATCCCCTGTAACTAGTAATGCATCTAAGCCTTGTTCCTCGGCAAAACGGGAAAAGGTCCCCAAAATATCATCTGCTTCATAGCCCTCTTCTTCAAAAATTGCTATATTCATTGCTCTTAACAGCCTTTTTAATAAATCAAACTGAGGTAGTAGTTCCTCCGGGGTTTTCTGACGATTCCCTTTATATTCCTCGAAAATTTCATGTCTAAAGGTTGGCCCTTTAAGATCAAAAGCTACCCCTATAAAATCAGGACGGTATTGTTCTATAAGATTAAATAGCATATTGGTAAAACCATAAACAGCATTAGTGTAAACTCCCTTGCTAGTACTTAACAACCTGACTCCATAAAAAGCTCTATACATTAAGCTGTTACCATCAATTATCATTATATTTTTTTTATTCACTACTTCGATCCCTCTCATATATATTCTTCTATTATAGTAGAATTAATCTCTTGTGCTAGCTCATATCATATGAATCATAATGGCTATTAAAGGTTCAAATATTAATAGCCATTATTTACATAGTGACCAACAGTCGAACTAGCATAACCAGTTAATCAAAAAAACTAACTAGTTCTTATTATACTGAACAATATATTTTTACTTGATAGTACGACTTTATCATATCATAACTCTACTTTCAATCACAGCATTTTGGTAAAAATTGATTGATGAAATTATGTTACAAATGTGTTAAGATATTTTACAAATGAAATACAAAATTATCTCAAATTATTAGGAGGTACATTTATGAAGAAATCATTAATTGTTTTTGTACTAACTTTATCACTATTTGTAGGAATATTGTCAGCACCTGCTATGGCATATGCCAAGAGTGACTGCAATTTAGACATTAATAATATTAGAAACTCTATTATTACTACAAAAGGCGGCTACAAGGTAACAACAATATCCCGTGAAAATATATCAGGAATACTATCTAGATTCAATAACTGGTATTCTGATTTACTTAATAGAATGAATCAGCAAGGGACTGAGCAACCTGCTCCTGTTCCTGAAGAAACCCCTGAAGAACCAGCAACCCAACCAATTACTGAAGAAGAGCCAAGCATCGAGGAACCTGCACCTGAGGAAAAACCCGAGCAACCCGCTCCAACTCCTGAGGAAAAACCTGAACAGCCTAGCTCTCAAATTGGTAGCCAGCAGACTAAAATGCTTGATTTGGTTAACCAAGAAAGAACTAAAGCTGGCTTAAAGCCATTAATCTGGGATGCTAGCCTAGCAAATGTAGCTCAGGTAAAAGCAAAGGATATGGTTGATAACAACTATTTTGATCATAATTCTCCAACCTATGGAAGCCCCTTCAATATGATGAAGGATTTCGGTATATCCTATAGAGCTGCAGGTGAAAATCTAGCAGGATCCAGCAGCGTAGAAAGAGCACATACCGGTCTAATGGACTCCGATGGTCATAGAAGAAATATCCTAAATGCCAACTTTACTCATATGGGAATTGGCGTTGAGAAAAGTCCTCGTTATGGATATGTTTATGTCCAGATGTTCATAGGTAAATAACTCCTTGCAAAAGCTAATTTAAGGCGATGAAAGACAATTTCATCGCCTTTTCTAGCTCTAATTGGATTACAGGATAAATTAATAGTCAAAATAGATTATATATATTATTTTGTCTTATAAACTATAGTTACATTTGCTTCATATTCCAGCTCGCCTGGAGAAATGGGAACTGTAGATGCTCTACTGGCATCTGCATCCTCCATTACAACCATATTATAAATATCATCACGAAAAACCTGACCGGGAGCATTTCCTTCATAAATAGCTAGAGGTTTTACAACTGTTACATCAGCTTTTTTAGCTATAACCTTCGCTTTTCCTTTAGCATCCTCAATAGCCTTCTCCAATGTCTGTTTATAGATAGCGTCACTATCTAATACCCCAAAGCTTATACTATTAGACCTATTAGCACCTTCTTTGGATACTGCATCTAGTACATTCCCTACAGAGTCTACATCACGAACAGCAATTCTAATCATGTTTTCAACTTCATAGCCTTCCAGAACTTCTGTGTTACCTCTATAGTTATATCTTGGCCAAATATTGTATGCTGATGTCTGGATATCCTTTTCGTCTATATTCAAGGATTTTAATCTATTTACAATTCTTTCCATTATATCTTTATTATCTTCTTGGGCTTTCCTGGCATCTTTATCAACGGTTCTTACACCTACATTCAGATAGGCCACATCAGGCTTCGCTCTGACCTTACCAACACCTGTAACCACCAAAATATCTTCTCTCATATTAATATTAGCTCCTCCCGAATTGTCATTGATTATAGCTGAACTACTGGTAACCACTCCTCCTAAAAAAATAGCGCAAACAATTATTATAACCCCTAAGATCACATATAATAGTATTCTATTATTCACATTATTCCTCCTCTCTTTATTTCTTGCTTTAAATAATCACTTTACAAATATCACTCTATTGATCATTTTTCTCTGTAAATATAGACGCTAAAAAGGTAAAAAGGTTCAAAAAAACCTGTCTAGAATTTTAGACAGGTATTTTTATATTTCTTTGCTTGCTATAGGGCTGAAATGCCGCGTATATGGGCCTTAATTTTTCATCGAACAGTGCTATTGCATGGTGCATATAGCTTCCTCTTACATAATATCTTAAATCTGTAAAAATTACTTTATGACCTTCTCCGTCCCTAATCCATTCTATATGATAGTGGGGAGAGAAGTTTTTGAAGAATTCTCCTATTGTGGTTTTTAGAACGATGTTCTCTAGCTGAGTATTACTTCTTTCAAAATAATTTCTCACATAAACATAACTTCTCAGTACATTTACTCGTCCAGTAATTATTCTTTTTTGCTGATACATTATAAAATCCCATTTAAACAATCGCAGCATAGAAGGCATAACAACTATCTTCTGACCCTTTTCATGGTTGAAAAATTTCATTAATACTTTATAAACTCGTCTCTTTAACATCAATCTAAATAATAGATATAAAATAAAAAAACTAATGCTAGCTATTATCCAACCCCAGTGTTTTCCACGAGTGAAAAATATAACAATAGACGATATTAACAAAGCCGGATCAAATATTAATAGTAAACCTGACCCTATCTTTTTCTTACTAAAGGGCCAAAGAATACTGGCACCATAGGAATTAAATATATCTAAGCCTATATGAAGCATATAGGCACCAAATGTCCATACAAAAATACTCCAAAATGAAAAATCACTGAAAATCCCTCTTAAAATTCCTGATACTATTAAAGAGATCACAGTGCCCATTACAATAGAATGAGAAGGTCCCCTATGATTCTTTAAATAGGTATAATCTCCCTTCAACTGATAGATGATATCTCCATCAGGAACCACAGAACCTATTAATGCTCCTATAGCTAAGGGATTATTTATAATATCAGGACCACCGGATAAACTGCCTAATGCCAAACCTACGACCCCATGAGTGATTAGATCCATATAATCTCCTTTCTGTTTACATAAAAATAAGCAAACTACAGCAAAATTATAACACGTAATAATCGGTCTGGCAATAAGCTATTTATATAATAAGAGCCTGTTTTTTCCCTCCTTCTTTACCTGGCTCTCATTTTGTTAATAACGAAAAAAGTTATTCATCGTTTTCTTGTGGCTTGACTACCAATATTCCTAACCTGCTGTTATTGATTTTTTCCTTTCCATCTATTTTTTCTGCCATGTCTGGATCCACCACCACCCATATAACTCCATCTTCTTTTTGGATAGTTTTCACTTTTGCATCTTCTATTTTTGAAGAATACATATTTGGATCCTGTAAGCTGCCGTTATTTGAAATCTCTTTGCCTTCTTCATGCTCCTCTTCTGCTCGGTTTTGAGAGATATCATTTGTTACTTCCTCGTTGACTTTTCCCTCTCATCTTTTTGAACCACTTCCACTACTTTTCCTTCATCCGCTTTTCCAACAACAGCTAATACATTTGGAAAATTAGCAGGTTTAATGCAATTATTCCAATCAGTGCCAGAACTGGAATTCCTAAGTATGCCCTGCCAATGACAGGTTCATGGCTATCAGATCATTTATTGCTTCCTCATCCTCTACAATAAATATATATGCAATGAAATTCCCCCCAAAAGTATAATTCTGCAAATTATTTTATCATGGATTTGTTAAGAACATATAAAAAATTCGAGGATATTATTCTACGGTAAGGCTGAGTTGATTAAAAAATAGTTGCTTTTCTTAACAAGTTGTGCTATTATATTTTATGTTATGAGACGCTAATTTAAAAATATGCCGAAGTGGCGGAACTGGCAGACGCGCTGGACTCAAAATCCAGTCTGGCTCACACCAGGTGCGGGTTCGACTCCCGCCTTCGGCACCAATAATTAAGGGATTCAGTAGTTTTTACCGAATCCCTTAATTTATATTTGACACCAAACTATTATAACAGGATGTCTTTATATATAGTGTTTCTATTTCAACTCAGCCTTTATTTTACTCTAGATTTCAAGACTTCATAGCCTAGCTTACTAATTGCAGATTCTATTTCATCAATTGACAGCTTTTCTTCGTCAAAGTTTACTTTTACTTTACTTGTGTTAAATGACACTTTCATAGTATCTTTATCAATGCCGTCTAGACTTTTCAAAGCACCTTCTATTTTTAACATGCACGATGGGCAGGTTAGTGTCTCCAATTGAATAGTTGCTAATTTCATAATTATAATCTCCTTTCATTTACTATTATATTTGTAAGCTTTGATCCAAAATTATATTGTATATTGTATACTGAAGTTGTTGGACTAATTCAATAATGCATATTAATTATAACTTCTTATATCTAAAAAAACATTGATCTGAGTCACATTTTTTCAATAATATTTAGATTAACTTAATTATTTCAATTTATCTTAGTTTATATCGTAATAATCTCATGCCATTAAGAATAACTGCCAGGATACTAGCCTCATGTACTAGCATGCCAACAGACATATTTACCCATTCACTAAATAGCACTCCACCAAGTAAGACTAATACAACACCTATAGCAATAACTATGTTTTGCTTCATATTTCTAGCTGTGGCCTTTGCTAATCCCAAAGCATGAGGTAACCGACTGAAATCTGAATTCATTAGGACAACATCAGATGTTTCTATGGCCACATCTGTACCGCTCCCCATAGCTATACCTATATTAGCCAGGGCTAATGATGGACTGTCATTAACGCCATCCCCAACAAAAGCTACAATTTGGCCATCGTCTATTAATTTTTTTATATATTGAGATTTATCTTGAGGCAACATATTGCCATAAGCTTTAGTTAACCCTAGTTCACGACTGACAATATCAACTGTTCCCTGATTATCACCTGAAAGCATGACCAGATTTTTAACTCCTAATTTTTTCAGTCTTTGCAAATCTTCCTTAACTCCTGGACGAATCTGGTCTCGAATACCCATTAATATTTTCAGTTCGCTGTCAACAGAAGTTAGTACAAGAGAATCCCCTTTTGCCTCTAATCGGGCAATATCAGTCTTAGACTTTTCACTGAGAGATACGTTTTCTTTTTCCATTAGAGCAACATTACCAACAGCTATTCTATGCCCATTTACAATGGCTACAATCCCCTCGCCTTTTATAACCTCAGTGCTATCTACTGGTGAAATAGTAGCATTGCCAATTTCTTCCAAAATAGCTTTAGCCAACGGGTGATCTGACTCACGTTCTACACTTGCAAGATATCCTAAGGTTTCATCAATGCTGTCTCCATAATATACTTTTTCAGAAACTGACGGATTTCCCATGGTCAGTGTTCCTGTTTTATCGAATACCATTATATCCAATCTACTAAAATCATTTATGACTTCGCTACCTTTTAACAATATACCGTTTCGGGCTCCATTTCCAATTCCAGCAACATTGGATACAGGCACTCCTATAACCAAAGCACCTGGACAACCCAGAACCAGAATAGTGATAGCTAATTCAATATTTTTTGAAAACAACCATACAACAAAACCTAATATAAGAACGGCTGGTGTATAGTATTTTGAAAAGCGATCTATAAAGCGTTCTGCTTCGGATTTTGAGTCCTGTGCTTCTTCCACAAGCTCAATAATTTTTCCAAATGTCGTATCTTCACCAACCCGGTCTGCAACAATTTGTATAGTACCATTATCTAGGATTGTACCAGCATAAACTTTTGAACCCTTTTCCTTTGCAACTGGTATAGATTCTCCCGTAATACTGGCTTCATTGACACTGCCTTCACCGGACAATACTGTACCATCTACTGGTATTTTTGCTCCTGTTTTAACTAGAAGAATATCACCTTCGTCTACTTCATCTACTTCCACTAGTTCAAATTCACCATTTTCCATCTGTTTAAGAGCACTTTCGGGTGCCATTTCAGTTAATTCCTTAATGGCTGAACGTGTTTTGTTTAAAGTTCGTTGCTCTAAATAAGCACCAAACAGGAATAAAAATGTAACGATTGCAGATTCCTCATAGTTTTGTATTAAAAATGCACCAATTACAGCTATAGTAACCAAAACATCAATACTTACTACTTTTACCCTCAATGCTTGATATGCCTGAATAATTATAGGTGCTGCTCCTAATATGGAAGCAATAATTAAGGTCCAAGTAAAAATAGCTATATTATCTATTGTCCATTTGCTAATAAAAGCAATGACAATTAATATACCACTAATTGACATAATAGAATTTTTTTTACTTAGAATATACTTCTGCATGACTCCTCCCTCCCTTTCTTCTAGTTCAACAATTATCCCTATATAAACATAATGCACTATTGACAAGTAAACAGCCAATAGTCAATATGATTCTATACTCTATATGCCTCGTCTAATTCAGCCAACATATTATATACCGCCTCATAGCTTTCACATACATCATCTGGTACAGTGTAATTATCGGTAATTTTACGCAACTCATTGAATTCATCAGCTAACTCTGGCTTTTCTGACCCAGCTTTTTCAATTTTTTCATTAATTAGATCAAATACTCTACGCACATCATGAAATTCTGGATGACTTCCTCCATGAACACGGTCTACTATAGGAACAAATTGCTTTAATCTTTCAAGATATAACTTTTTTACTTCATTAAATCTTTTCATTGTCTAGCTCTCTCCTTTAAATAAAATTTTATTATCATCTTTCTGCAGATATTGTAGCACAGTCTTCTAAAAAATAATGTGACCTAAATCAATTATTATAAACATTTTTTTTACAGCCACAGTTAGACACAATAAAAAGAGACCCTTCGTACTACAAAAGGGTCTCGATATAAACTAAAAGCTATAATTTATTCAATTTTTAGATGCTCCACTGCTGCACGCTGTATGGCCAGTCCATCTATATATTTTTCCATATACTCAGCGAATCCTTTTCTATCATCTTCTTTAGGTTCTACACTGTGGCTTTCAATTTGAGAAAATACCTTATTTGAGAGATAACTCTCCAGTGTTTCTCCTTCTTCTTTTCTTAGCATGTAAGCAGCCAATAGCGCAATACCCCAGGCGCCACCCTCACCGGCAGATTCCATTACCGCCACAGGAACGTTCAGAGCACCTGCCATAAGCTGCTGACCTACTCCTTTAGTTTTAAACAACCCTCCATGACCCAGCAGTTTATCAACTTTAACATTCTCTTTTTCTGTAAGTATGTCCATGCCCACCTTTAAAGTTCCCATTGTGGAGAACAGTAAACAACGAGCAAAATTAGCAAAGTTAAAATTGCTATTTGGCGTACGTACAAATAAGGGTCGTCCCTCTTCAAATTGAGTAATGGGCTCACCAGAATAATAATTGTAGGAAAGCAGGCCACCGCAATCCCTATCGCCTTCAAGTGCCTTATAGTATAAAGCATCGTATAGAGCAGGTTTATCTACCTTTACTCCCATTTCTTGTAAAACTTCGCCGAAAACACGAATCCATGCATCCAGGTCCGAGGTACAGTTGTTACAATGTACCATAGCAACTGGTTTTCCTGCGGGAGTGGTTACCATATCAATCTCAGTATATACTCTACTTAATTCCTTTTCCAGTACTATCATTGCAAAAATAGATGTTCCTGCCGAAACGTTGCCAGTATGCTCTGCTATACTGTTGGTAGCTACCATACCGGTTCCCGCGTCACCTTCTGGCGGACATAGAGGAATTCCAGCCTCTAATTTCCCAGTAGGATCTATCAGCCTAGCACCTTCTTCAGTTAGCACCCCTCCACTTTCTCCTGCATTTCGAACCTCAGGCAAAATATCTCTTAGCTTCCAATCAAATGAGAGGTGAGCAATCATCTGGTCGAACTCTTCCATCATTTTTTTATTGTAATCGATTTTTGTGCTGTCTATGGGAAATACTCCCGATGCTTCTCCTACACCCAATATCTTTTCACCGGTCAACTTCCAATGTACATAACCCGCCAGGGTGGTCAAAAATGCAATATCCTTGACATGGTCTTCTTTATTCAATATAGCTTGATACAGGTGAGCAATATTCCATCGTTGAGGGATATTGAATTGAAATTTTTCAGTAAGGATGCTTGCTGCCTCTTCAGTAATGGTATTGCGCCAAGTACGGAAGGGTACCAATTGATTTCCACCCTTGTCAAATACCAAATATCCATGCATCATACCAGATAAACCCATGGAGCCTACTTTAGTTAGGGTTACCCCATATTTGTTTTGTACATCCTCAGCTAGCTTAGCATAACTGCTTTGCAGGCCAGTCCATACATCATCCAGATGGTATGTCCATATTCCATCCTCCAGCTTATTTTCCCAGTTGTGGCTGCCGGAAGCTATGGGACTATGATCCTCTCCTATTAGTACTGCTTTTATTCGGGTAGATCCAAACTCAATTCCCAGAGAGGTTTTACCTTCAATAATATTTTGTTTTATTAGGTTTTCTTTTGTCATAATCCACACCCATCCTTTCAAACATATTTTGGACCCTTGGCATTAAATGACAAAAAATTAATGTATACAACTACGATTTTGTTTATATCCATTTTATCATCCTTTCCCTTATTTAGCCAGTATTTTCATATGGCAAAATTAAATACTTACTCCCGAATAAATAAAAAATCCTATAGGATTTTTCACCTATAGGATTTCTTACCCTTAATCTTCTTCATTCTCTTCAGATAATAACCTTGGTCTTGGGCAGGGCTTGGGATCTAAGGGCATATCCTCAAGTTGCGGCGGGAATAAAGGTAATCTGAAGAATTCATCACAAATGTTAGCTGCAAACTCTTCGCAAGGAGGAATATCGCAGAAACCATATGCTGGTATTAATAATTCTACCTTTGCAATTATCTTAAGTATAACAGTAACACATACATCCAGATCAAACCTGAAAGCATCGCCTGGTACAAACATACCAGATACACAAATGGCATTGACAACACTCTCTAGTTGGAAAGGAATAACGGATTCATCTGGTACAAACATTATAACATCTTTAGGTATTACTATAACAGCTCTGCCTGAACCCTCTCTACCTTTTTTGTCTTCAAATACTACTTCAATAGGTATTTCTACTTTAGTTCTAACCCTAGCAAAATTAGGTCTATCCTCTAGTCTTTCAATTATGGTTCCTACTAACTTGCCTGTAACAGAAGTACTTCTGCAACTGATTATATTTAGAGGTGGCTCAAAGCCACTGCCCCTAATATGGGTAAGATTCACTCTTACATCTTCTAAAGTCTCCTGCTGTAAACAAGCATCATATACTTTATTGACCTGAACGCAGACCCGTTCTTTGATCCTTTTTAATCCTTCAAAACCAATAAGCGAAGGACACATCTCATTCCCTTGGTTTTTTTGAGAATAAAATGACATCTTTTAACCCCCTT
>JAAYGY010000092.1 GCA_012735575.1 Clostridiales bacterium | reverse complement strand
CAAAATTGATCACGACAAAGATTATGGGTACATCGAGGATAAGTTTAACATTGGAAGACGGATTCCCCAAATACACAGAACTTATCACCAGCAATCCTGACGGCTTAGGCGTAGGAGATGCCCAACAGAAATACATTGGTATACCTGGAATGGTAACCTATGAAGACATGAGGGTATGGTCTCAACTGTCCCTGACTACCCCAGCAGCACGTCAGGCTAACATGAGAACATGGACGGATACCTTCACAGAAAAGACCAATACACCTATACCTCCTGCTATGATGACAGAGGAAGATGCTGACGAATATGCAGACATCATGGCAGACCTTCACACATATGTTCTGGAGAGCGTTGCCAAATTCACCACCGGAGAGTGGGACATTGACAAAAACTATGACGAGTTCGTAAACACCTGCCGTGATCTTGGTAGTGATCCCAACGAAGTGGTTAGAACCAGTGGCATAATGATATGGTTCAAAGGTTTAGACCTGTATGCATACAAAGAGGTATTTACCCATCGCCTTTTTATGAAATCCTATGCAAATACCATGGTTTATTTAGTTTGCGGTATTATAACCAATATGGTTATGACTACTTTGGCAGCCTACGGATTATCAAGGAAAGAGTTAAAGGGCAGGGGCGGCCTTATGAAAATTATAACCTTTACCATGTTTTTTGGTGGCGGCCTTATCCCTACCTACATTGTTGTTGATACTTTAAAAATGACCAATACCTTGTGGTCACAGTTTATTCCCTTTGCTATCAATACCTATAATTTAATTATCCTTAGAACTTCCTTTCAAACAATACCAGACAGCATCGAAGAAGCAGCCAAGATCGACGGTGCCAGCCCGGCACAGATTATGGTAAGGATTGTTATACCCTTGGCACTGCCCAGCATAATGGTTATAGGTTTATATTATGCAGTAGAGATATGGAACTCTTACTTTAGAGCTTTGATATATCTAAGAAGTGCTGAAAAATACCCATTACAGCTTATCCTAAGGCAGATTCTCATTGCTAATACCATGGGTCAAAGCGATCAGGCATTTGTCAGCACCAATATCGGGCTTACAGTTAAATACGCTACTATTATCGTGTCCACAGTACCTATATTAATGGTATATCCATTTATCCAGCGTTATTTCGTTCAGGGTGTAATGATAGGATCCATTAAGGGCTAGGAGTTTACTTACATCTGGTAAATAACATGCCAAGGAGGCTAATAAAAGGAGTCTGGCAAATTGATATTAAAGGAAGCTATTTACGATCTATATGAATTATCAAAATATAACCTTCATGTTCATTCCTATAACTCAAGTTGCGCAAGAATTGAAATGACAATCTCCAGGATTGTGAAAAAAGCCAAAAAGTGTGATCTGAAAGTTGTTGCTATTACGGACCATTATAATTTCAGAGATTTTGACATCATAGGAAATAATAATCGCTTAAAAGAAGAAATATCAAATGATAATAAGGAAATAAAGATACTATATGGTGCTGAACTGTCTGCCTATGGAGTTAACAAATTTCTTGACCCCATAGAAGTAAATGAAAAGCTTGATTATCGTCTGTACTCATATAACCATTATCATTTGGATTTTTGGGAACATCCCAGGGATCAAACCCCAAGGGGATATGTTGACCATGGACTTCAGATTCTGACCTCCCTAATTAAGTCAGGACGTGCAGATTGTATTGCGCATCCCTTTATAGGCAGGTTTATTAATTGTCTGGCTGATAAGACCCTGGTTACCAGGGAGATGAGGGATAGGGAGCTTGGCGATATTTTAGAACTGGGAAAGAAACATAATGTAGCCTGGGAGATTAATACTAATGCATTCTTGGCAGACAGTGAGTTTGCAAAAAGATATTGGGAGATAGGAAAAGAGGTAGGTGTTACTTTCCATATGGGTACCGATGCACACAGGCTGGAAGATATAGATCCAAGACAAGTTGTAGACAAGTTAATGCTAATACTGAAGTAATCAATAAGGGAGGAAATCATGCAAGTAATCAAAGATCTGTACCAAGTAGGCGGCAGCCTCAATGGCATAACATGGAAGGGTCAGTATAGAAGCTATGAGGACTGCAATACCTATATCCTTGACAGCCAAGGCAATTGCAACTGGTGACGAGAGGTGCTGTGGTTATCTGTATCATAGGGATTTTACTCCGTGTATAGTTGAAAACCAATTATCAGATGGTGATATTGTAGATTTACCAGACCTAAAAATTAAAGTAATGCATTTGCCTGGTCATACCATGGGTTGTACCGCCTATGTGTTTGAACATTATGGAAAGACTGTTGTTGTTAGTGGAGATAAAAATATTTTATTATCAAAAAATTATTGACAAGGCTTTTGGATTTCTATATAGTAAGACTAACAAACAAATTGTGTCATAGACATTTTTTAACAAATTAGTTAGAAAGTCTTACAAATCTACATGAAACCCGGACAGATAACTGTATTATGGGAGGGATATAATGAGAAACACAAATTCATTGTCCTCCACAAGGGTATGCTACGAAGACTTGGATGTATCCATTATTGAATTCACAGAATGCAAGGAAAACCTGCCTGATTCTGCATTATATCCAAAAAAGTCCATGCATTGTGAATTAGTCTTTGTAAAAAGGGGTAGAATGGTTTATTATTTAGATAACAAGACTCAAATATTAAATACAGGTGATTTTCTCTTTATACCTAAAGGGGCAAATCGACATGCATACAGTGATAATAAGAGCTATCTTCATTCTTATATAATGGCCTTAAACTACAGACTAAAGGATGGAACCTCTACTGACCTACCTTTGCAAACTTTATTCAATGTTAAGCAAAACATATTTTTAGAAGAACTGTACGAAAAGCTGGCAAGGTTATGGAGAGAAAAAAGTAAGGGCTACCGTTTGCTGTCAAGAGCTATTGCCCTGCAGATCTTTCACGAACTAATATTCAGGACTGAAAATCCCAGTATCACAGAAGGTGAAAGCAAGCGGATTGATATAATAAAGGATTATATAAACAGGAACTTTAATAGGGATATTAGCGTTGAAGAGGTTGCTGACTTATTAAACCTTAATCCTAATTATGTGGGATCCTATTTTAAGAAAAAGACAGGATATACTCTCAGACAATATGCAAATTCAGTGCGTATAAAGGAAGCTAAGAATTTATTGTCCACCGGTAAGTATTCAGTGAGCGGTGTGGCTGAGCATTGCGGATATCAAGACATATATTATTTCAGCAAGGTATTCAAACAGTTTGAAGGTGTGCCTCCATCGGCTTTTATTAAATGATCTTAATTAATAATATAATTAAAAAATATGATGAAATAGGTGTATAAAATGATAAAACTTAAAGGTAGTAACTCAAACGCCATAAAACAACAGAACAGGGCCCTGATTTTGAATATAATAAAGCAGGGGAAAGGGGTATCCAGAGCTGAACTATCCAAGATGACCGGTCTGAGTAAGGGAGGTATAACCCCTATTATAAATGATCTCCTAAGTATGGGCTTGATCGAAGAAGCCGGGGTAGTACATACAGACAGCGGTAGACGGCCTACGCTGCTGAAACTAAAACCTTCAGGTGCTTATGCCATTGTTGTAGACTGGACACGTAAAAACTATACTGCGGCTATAGTGGATTTAAAGGGAAATATTGTTGTTGAAGAAGTTTATTCCTTTTTGCATAATGAGGTATTGGAAAATGTATTGAATAATTTAAAAAACACTATCAGGGGATTTTTAGCTAGGCCAGAGGCAAGCAGAATCCTTGGTATCGGAGTGGTGGCTCCCGGTCCTATAGACATTGAAAAAGGCATAGTACTTTCTCCTGCAAACTTCCATGGCTGGTCCAATATCCCCATCAAGGATATATTAGAAGAAGAGTTTAATCTAAGGGTTAAGATAGATAATAATGCTAATGCCTACGCTTTAGCAGAGAAAAACTATGGACGTGGCAAGGAATATAGCAAGTTTATGCATATTGCAGTTGATGAAGGTATAGGTGCAGGGATTTATTTAGATGGCTATATTTATAGGGGCAATGGTGGATTTGGAAGTGAAATTGGCCATATATCCATTAATATAGATGGGCCGGTATGTGAATGTGGAAATAATGGATGTTTGGAAGTGTATGCCACAATACCTAAGATATTAGAGCATATAAATATTTATACTGAACTGGGAGTGCCTTCAGATTATCTTATAAATATAAGAAAAAAAAGGCTGATTGAATGGAATGATATTATTGAGGGGCTGGAAAAAGGCGACGAAGTTTGTATCAGGCTAATGGAAAAAGAGGCCCAATACCTGGGCAATGTTCTCATTACCTTGATTAACTTGTTGGAGCCTGAAGCCATTATAATGGGAAGTAAGATAAGCAGCGCAGGAAAATTTATTCTGGAACCTTTGAAGAGATATGTTTCCCAAAGAACTGTTACCCGTGAGTTTCAAAAATGTCATATATTTATTTCAGATTTGCCAAAAGCCTCTTTGAAGGGAGGGGCCATGCTCATCCTTCAGGACTTTATCGACAGTGGTAACTACGAAGAGTATTATAATGCTACTTTAGGCTAATATGTATAGGCTAATATGTATATGAGAGGGGAATGGGGATAAGATGGAAATGAAAAAACCACAGCAATACCTGGAAGAATTAATAAGCCGGTATCCAATACTGAATGAATGTAAAAAGGATATAGAGAGTGCATATAAGTTGATAATCTCCTGTTACAGGGACAAGGGTAAGCTTTTAATAGCAGGCAATGGAGGCAGCAGTGCTGACTCAGGCCATATAGTGGGTGAGTTGATGAAGGGCTTTTTAAGCAGGCGTACTCTACCAGATAATATAAAGCAAAGATTAATAGAATCCCACAGGGAAATGGGCGAGGTAATGGCTGAAAAACTTCAAGGAGCCCTGCCGGCTATTGATCTAACAGTCCATAGTCCCTTGATTACAGCTTTCAGTAATGATGTAGACGGGGATTTAATATATGCCCAGCAAATAATTGGATACGGCCAGGCTGGAGACATCTTTTTAGGGATAAGCACATCAGGCAATGCCAGAAATATTCTATACGGACTTTATGCAGCAAAGGCCATGGGTCTTAATACCATTGGTCTGACAGGCAGAAAAGGCGGCAGGATGAATGATGTCTGTGATATTACTATAAGGGTACCTGCCCATACCACTCCAGAAATCCAGGAACTGCACCTGCCCGTATACCATACCTTGTGTGCTATGGTTGAAGCCTATTTTTTCGGTGATATCTAATTTATCTGTCTGTGATATTAGACCTTTAGATTACTATGCATAGAATGGCTATTGATAAGTGAAGGGTCAATAGCCATTATTATTCATACGAGATGCATTAGTATAAGCAGTTAATTTACCAATCTTGAAATATAAGGTTTTGGAGATTCAGGACTCAGGAAATTGCAAGGATTTAGAAAGGCCATCATATCCTAATACTGTTTTTACAAAGATTTGTCTAGCATTATCCATATATTGTTCTGGTTTATCCATAGCGGGACTGAAATGAGTAAGCCAGAGTTCCTTGGTCTTGCCTAGGGATGCCAGTTGAGCGGATTCTGCAAAGGTCATATGTTTGTTTTTTATTGCCTTTTTCATATCATCACTGTCTCCATAGGTGCCCTCACATATAAAAAGATCACTTTCATGGATAAAGTCAGGTATATCTGCTGTAGGGCGTGTATCCACAATATAGCTTAACTTTATGCCTTTTCTTTCTTTACCTCGCACCATACTTGGGTGGTAGGTTCTTTTGTTATCCATAACAACCTGGCCCTTTTGAAGCCTACTCCAATATTTTACAGGAATTTTTGCTTCTAGTGCTTTTTCAGGATTAAATTTAGGCCTTCTTGGTAGGTAGAAACTATAGCCCAGGCAGGGTGAAGAATGATCCAACTCTAAAATTGAGAGGACCAGGCTTGTATTATCAGTGTCATTAGTACTTATATTATTATCAGCTATATTATAATAATTATTATCATTGACTTTATTATCATTAGTTTCAAGATAAGTTTTTTTTACCCTTAGTTTTTGCGATACCATATGAATGCTGAAGGAACTACCGGTGCATTCAACAATATCAAGGTCAAAGGGCAGAAAAGGTATGGCTACCATCATGCCTTCTATTATTCTTTTTATACCTACAGGTCCCATTATAGTAATAGGATCAGTTCGACCACTGTTGCCAATGGTGGATAATAATCCTGGCAGACCAAAGATATGATCCCCGTGATCATGGGTTAGGCATATAATATCCAGGGACTTAAAACCGGATTTATACTTTCGCATAGCAACTTGGGTTCCTTCACCGCAATCTATTAGGATTTTTCGTGATGCAAATTTTATAAGGAGAGAAGAAAGAAACCTGTCGGGCATAGGCATGCCGCCACCACTTCCCAAAAGAGTAACATTTAACAAAATTATCTCCCTTTCCTTGTAAAATGTATAATTCATAGGTACAATTAAATAGGCATATATTTTTATAGTAGACAAGTATCAGTATCATTGCAAGTACAGGAAAATATAGTTGATGAGGTGAGCTATGGCAATAAAATACTATATTAAGAGTAGGATAGACTGGAAGAAAGTAGTTGGAGCAATTTTACTGGTTACACTTGTACTGTCTGTTATATATTCTATCATAAAAATAATAAATGCTCCTTCTGAAGGCATGGCCTTGGATGAATCCACCAGGGTAAAAAGCGATTATGTACTAATGCTTGTTCAATGTCTCTTAGGTCTAATAGTCATGGCAGTCCCTTCTTTCATCGAGAAAAAATGGATGATTAGCATACCCAACTACATGTACATATTATATTTTGTATTTTTGTACTGCGCTATATACCTGGGCGAAGTAAGGAATTTTTATTTTGTAATCCCCCATTGGGATACCATATTACACGCTTTTAGCGGTGCCATGTTAGGGGCCTTAGGCTTCAGCCTGGTAAGCACTCTAAACGGTTCAAAACGTTTGAAATTAAATCTAAGTCCTTTCTTTGTATCCTTGTTTGCATTTTGCTTTGCATTAGCAGCTGGCACAATATGGGAAATATATGAATATACCTTTGACGGGCTTTTGTCCCTGAATATGCAAAAATTTGCTTTGGAAGATGGGACCTTATTAGTGGGAAGAGATGCCTTAGCAGACACCATGAAGGATTTAGTAGTAGATGCCCTCAGTGCCCTTATTATTTCCATAATAGGCTTTTTTACAATTAAGAAGGATAGGCTGGCCAAAGACT
>JAAYGY010000091.1 GCA_012735575.1 Clostridiales bacterium | reverse complement strand
CTCAAGCATACTAGATCGAACCATCCTAGCTGTTACAGCTGCATCCGTTAGTCCAACTGTGAAAACAGGTAGTACCAAATGTTTTAGAGTCCCATATCCTGAAACTGGAAACCATCTTAGTTTATAGGCAAATATATATAAAAGTGATAAGCCAAGCCCAAAAGTAGGTATAGATATGCCTAATAAGGCAAAGGTCATGGAAAGATAATCAACAGGTTTGTTTCTGTGTTTAGCTGCCTGGATGCCTATAGGCAAGGCTATAGCAAAGGATACCAGCAATGATAAAACTCCTAGTGTCAAGGTTATGGGTAAACGTTCAGCTATTAAATCCTTGACAGGTACATTCTTGAGAATAGAGGTTCCTAGATCTCCTCTTAAAATATTCTTTAAAAAGGTAAAATATTGTACATATAAAGGCCTATCCAGACCCAATTTTTTTGTTATATTTTCATATACTTCAGGAGTTACATTGGGACCCACCATTAGATCTACTGGGTCCCCCGGTGCTAGATGCAATATCAAGAAGACAATTAAAGTTAAACCAATTAGCAATGGAATCATAAGTAATAGTTTTCTAATAATATACTTAGTCAATTTATCACCCCAATTCCTTATACCCTATTCAAGATCTATCCCGTCATTGTACTGGATCATCCAGGGATGATGTTTGAAATTCTTTACTTCTTTTCTTACGGCTATACTGTGATTAGGTATATATATAGGCGCCCACACTGCTTGCTCGATGAGATGTTTTTGTACATCGTGATATGCAAGGGCTCGCTCTTCCCAAGTGGGCATGGTAGCTGCTTTTTGTATAAGCTCATCTGTCTTAGGATCATTCCATCTTGAATGGTTTGGGTAAGGCATTTGACTCGACAATAAAAACCAATCCAAAATATCTGCATTGGGCCAGCTATACTGTCTTAAGAATAATTCCTGTTTGCCTTCTTTTAGCATAGCTGCATAGCTGGAACTGTCGTATAGCTGAATATCCACCTCTATGCCTATTTCCTTTAGTTGATCCTGTATTACCTCTGCCAACCTACTGTATTCCGTAGAATTTTCTGCAGCCAGGGTCAGCTTAAGCCCGTCTCCATATCCCGCTTCTCTCAGCAGTTCTTTAGCTTTTTCTACATCATATTCATAACTTTCCTCTTCACTCTTTGGATAGTATTCATCCTTCAATTTTGGCGGTAAATACCCATAAGCAGGCTGTGCAGTATCCCTAAAGACATATTTAATGATCTCTTCTTTGTTAATGGCATGGTTAATTGCCCGTCTGACTCTTATATCATTAAAGGGCTCCTTGTCACAGGCATATGCCAGGTATCCTAGTCTAGTTGATTCTGCAGAGTATATTTCTATATCCTCATTATCTTGCAATTGCAGCAATACATTAGCAGTAATGTCCCTAAGTATATGAACATTTCCAGACTCTAGCTCCATAAGTCTTGTTGTCTCCTCTGGAATAACCTTGAAAACCAGCTTATCAATTATGGGTTTACCGTTGTTTTCCATCCAGTCTGGACCCCAGTCTTAATCTGGATTCTTTTTCAGACGGATTTCTTCTCCTCTTTTCCATTCTTCAAACATATAGGGACCTGAGCCTACAAGATACTTACTTCCATATTCATCACCATATTTTTCGTAAGCTTCTTTGCTAGCAATACCTGCTACTGTATTGGATAGAACAAACAGTAGATTTGGGAATGGATGTTTTAAATGAATTTCAACGGTATGATTATCCACAGCTTTTGCACCTTTTACAGCAGCAAAATCGCTTTGAGCAGGTGATCCTGTTTCAGGATCTATTATCTTTTCTATACACCAAGCTACATCCTCTGCTGTAAGAGGTGTACCATCATGAAATTTTACACCTTTCTTCAAATGAAAAGTCCATACCATTCCGTCGTCCGAAATATCCCAGGACTCGGCAAGGCCTGGTTTATAATTATAATCATAGTCTCTGGTAATCAGTCTATCATATACATAGATAAGAGCATCAGAATATACTCCTGTCTTAAAATGATCCAAGGTATCTGCATCCTTGTCGTAAGCAATGGTCAAAACCTTTTCTGATGATTTT
>JAAYGY010000090.1 GCA_012735575.1 Clostridiales bacterium | reverse complement strand
TTCAATCTTCTAATCCATTGATTTTTCTGGCTTTTAGCCTTATTCCTTGTTCCTTATCCCTTAAAACTAATACATAAAAAAACATGGCCTACAGGGCTTTTCTTCTCCCTAATAAACCATGTTTTCTGATACAACTTTATTTACTCCGTTTCATACATTTGCAAAATGATAGGAGTTTATTTGGTTTATGCAACTATTAGATAAATCTACATCTCCCTGCGGCCTTCTAATGCTTTAGAAATAGTAACCTGATCGGCATATTCTAAATCCCCACCCACAGGAAGTCCATGAGCTATACGAGTAGTCTTTATCCCCATAGGCTTTAATAATTTAGAGATATATACAGCTGTGGCCTCACCCTCTATATTGGGATTTGTAGCCATAATTACTTCCTTTAGCCTGTCATCCTGCACCCTCTGCAGCAATTCCTTTATGCGAATATCATCGGGCCCGATACCATCCATGGGAGAAATAGTGCCATTTAGCACATGATACAATCCCTTGTATTCCCGTGTTCGTTCCATAGCCATAACATCCCGGACGTCTTCAACAACACAAATAATGGATGGATCTCTACTTGGATTTTTACATATGTTACATATATTCTCTTCGCTAATATTACCGCAGATAGTACAGTATTTTATATGTTCCTTAACTTCCTCAATGGCCTTTGCCAAGCTCTTTACATGCTCTTCCGGCATATTTATTATATGAAAAGCCAATCTCTGGGCCGTCTTACTGCCCACACCAGGCAATCTGGTTAGTTCATTTATAAGGCGTGCAATGGGTTCAATATAATAGTTCATTTAATATAGTTCATCCTTTCACAAAGCTTGGAGATTACTAGAACAGGCCTGGAAGTCCCATACCTCCGGTAATCTTACTCATTTCACTTTGTACCATTTCCTCCGCCTGACGTAATGCTTCATTTGCAGCCGCCATTATGAGATCCTGGAGCATTTCCACATCATCGGGATCCACTACCGATGGATCAATAGTAATCTCTATTATCTCTTTCTTACCATTTGCTACAACTGTAACTACCCCTCCACCAGCAGACGCCTCAACGGTTTTTTCTTCTAGCTCCTCCTGCATTTTAAGCATTTGTTCCTGCATCTTTTTAGCCTGTCTCATTAAATTATTCATGTTTCCCATTCCTGGGAATCCACCTCTCGCCATAATTATATCCTCCTCATAATTATCAATTATTTTTATGTTAATCCTCTATTACTTCCACATATTCTTCACCGAATATGTCAATAGCCTTCTGTACAATATCGTCCTCTGTTCCTTCAATGTCTTCCTCTATATCGTCAGATTCTTGAGAGAGCTCCAATGTATTAACATCGGAAATGGAACTTGGTGCATCGTCTTGAGTATAACATTTCAGCTTAAAATGATGTCCTGTTAACTCAGCAAGAAGTTCCTCTATATACTTGCTATTCTCTTCCTTTTCTATTGCTGCAACAAAGAAACCCTGATTGGCAGGAAACACCAGGTTAATTATATTTTTATTCTTTGTATCCAGATAGAGTCTGGCATCCCTTAGTAAGGTATAGATAGCCATGCGGTCTTTTTTAATATGTTGCTGCATCTTGGCCCATACCTTGTCAATATCTATCTTTTCAGAAACTCCTTTTTTGGTTTTATCCGGCTTCTTTTCCTTTTCTCCTTGCTCTTCTATCTCTGGCTTATCTATAACTACTTCCTTTTGGACTTTTCCCTTATCTATATTATCCTCATTTTCTTTATTATTTTTCTCATGAATAGGCTTTTGTAGATTTTGTTCTGCTATGTTTTCTTGATCAAAGGCTGTTTTTTGTACCTTTTCATCAGCTATATTGATGGCGGTCTTATGACCACCAAGGGAAACCCCCTGTGATATTTGTTTCTCAAGAACTTCCACCCGATCCAAAAGATCCTCTAGAGATTGCCCATCCTGAGGTCTACATATTTTAACCATGGCCATTTCCAGCATAATTCTGGGCCTGGTATTCCATTTTATATCTGCATCTAGCTCTGTCAGAATCTCAACAGCTCTAATTATTCTAGACTGATTCATCTTTGAGGCTTGAAGTCTATACTGCTTTAGAGTACTTTGAGAAACATCTATAAGCCCTGAAGGATCTTGACAAATATCTACTATAAGCAGGTTGCGAAGATGATTTATTAGATCCTTAATAAATACCGAAATATCCCTGCCTTCCTCCACTAAATTATCAATCTGTGTCAGAAGGGAGACTATATCTCCATCAATTATATTATTCACTACTTCAAATAGAAAGTCCTTACCTGCAGTACCTAAAATGGCCAGCACATCATCCTCACTTATAAATGAGCCACAAAAGCTAATACACTGATCCAGCAGGCTAATAGAGTCCCTCATGCCCCCCTCTGACCAGCGGGCAATGGTTTCCAGTGCGCTTTCCTCTGCATCTACTCCCATTTTTTGTGTAATGGCCTTTAACCTTTCCACTATTACACTAACAGTAATTCGTCTGAAATCAAATCTCTGGCATCTGGATAGAACTGTGGAAGGAAGTTTGTGGGGCTCGGTAGTAGCCAAAATAAAAACAATGTGATCCGGTGGATCCTCCAGGGTTTTTAAAAAGGCATTAAAGGCTGATGTAGACAGCATATGAACCTCATCAATGATATATACCCTGTATTTTCCTGCAGCAGGAGGGTATTTTACCTTATCCCGAATCTCTCTTATATAATCCACACTTGTATTGGACGCTGCGTCCATTTCAACTACATCCATATTGTTTTCAGAGTCTATAGTTCTGCATACACTACAGTGCCCACAAGGACTTCCATCATCGGGATCCATGCAGTTAATGGCCTTGGCAAAAATCTTGGCAGTACTGGTCTTTCCCGTACCCCTGGAACCACAAAAGAGATAGGCATGGGAAATTCTGCGTGATGTTATTTGATTTTTTAGAACGCGAACCACGTGATCCTGGCCTACTACTTCATCAAAAGTATCAGGTCGCCATTCACGATATAGTGCAGTATATTCCATAGGATCACCGACTTTCAACTCTTTGTTTCATAAATTTTATTTCATTAATCGCATTTATTATAACATAAATACTATTCAAGTGAAACGAAAAATCCCAAAATAAAGTATAAGCCATGAATATTTCATGGCTTATAAACTAAGGCCGTGCACCTACCTTCGACAAAGCACTCACAGGCGGGAACCGAGTAGTTAACTCCGGCCAGGCGCCCCTGCGGCACACGAAAGTGTCCACTTACTGCTGCTTCCTTCCGGACCTGACAGGGTTCGTGAATTTCCGTTGCGCAGGACCCAACCATCCTCATCACTTGCTCGGGCCAGGCCCTACCAGTACTAGCCTCAGGCAGGACTTCAACCCTGCTATAGCGGATTGCAGGTTATAGGGCACCGCTACCTCCCCATCTAGCACGGCAAACTTGTTGACTAATATTATTATGCTAAGCTCCAATAATATTATACTATAAATATTAATTTTAAATTTATTACTATGAACCTTTAAAACTGCTCATAATATAATGGAGTAGCAAGTATCATTCTACTATGCTTTAATAAGATTTTCAAGTGTTTTTTTATGGATGATCTTCCAGGGAAGAATATTGACGTTTTGTTGGGAAAAAACTGTTAAAGAGTGTCAATTATAGTGTATAAATAAATCATACAAGCTTAAGCTATTAAAAAAAGGGGTGTTGTAAATGGCAGTAGATAGCACAATGCATAATAATGAGTATGGTAAAACCATAATAGCCAATGAAGTGGTGGCAGTGATTGCAGGACTGGCAGCTTCTGAAATTCCTGGAGTTGCTTCCATGTCCAGTGGGTTTGTTGATGATATTACTTCAACTCTGGGCATGAAAAGCTCAAAAAGAGGCGTAAAAGTTGAACTTACCGATGACATAGCCAAAATTGGAATCAGCATTATAGTAGAATATGGTGTAAAAATTCCGGAAGTGGCTGCCAATATTCGTTCCAGCGTTATTGAAGCAGTGGAAAACATGACTGGCTTAACCGTAGAAGAAGTAAATATATATGTCCAGGGCGTACATTTAAACAAAGAACCAAAAGAACTCGATAATTAAATACATTGGCTGGCTGCCCCTCACATTAACGTGCTGAGGGGTCTTCTAATCTTTTGTCCAGCATGGTATTGCGTTTCATTATTTTATTGTTTCTTACAGCTATAGCCACTGCCTTCTCGGTACCTACCATGACAAATACATTTTTTGCACGGGTTATACAGGTATAGAGAAGGTTGCGCTGCAGCATCATAAAATGTTGGCTGGTAAAGGGTGCAACTACTATCTTATACTCGCTTCCCTGACTTTTATGAACAGTTATGGCATAGGCCAGCATTATCTCATCCAGTTCACTGCTATCGTAGGAGACTATGCTTCCATCAAAGTCTATCTCTACAGTTTTATCTTCCAGATCGATATTGGCAATCCTTCCAATGTCGCCATTAAAAGTATTCTTATCGTAGTTGTTACGAATCTGCATCACCTTATCCCCTACTTTATAAATACTTCCGCCGTATTTTATAAAGCGGGTTTCCCTGTTTAAGGCTTCCTGTAATACCCTATTCATATTTGCAGCTCCGGTAAGGCCTCTTTGCATAGGACATAACACTTGAATGTCATCTATCGGGTCCACCTTATAGTAGTTTGGAAGTCTTTTAGCGCACAGCTCCCTGATTTCATTTACGATTTCCTCTGGATCTTCCCTTTTTATAAAGAAGAAATCTCCATTCTTTCTTCCCTTCAATACCGGGAAAATACCCTGGTTTACCCTATGGGCATTGGTAATAATGGTGCTGTGCTGAGCCTGTCTAAATATTTTAGTCAGTTTTACCACTTCTACCTGTCCTGAATCTATTATATCCAACAATACATTCCCAGCTCCCACCGAAGGAAGCTGATCCACATCTCCCACCAAAATTACAGTGGTATCATTTTTAACGGCTTTTAACAGGTTATACATGAGTATTATGTCAACCATAGAGGTTTCATCTATAATAAGGACTTGGCATTCCAGAGGGTTGTTTTCGATGTTTCGCATATAGCCCTGAGGTGGTTTGTACTCCAGCATTCTGTGAATGGTCTTGGCCTCCCTGCCAGTAGTTTCACTCATCCTTTTGGCAGCTCTACCTGTCGGGGCAGCAAGATATATCTTTGCACCCATGCTTTCAAAAACCTTTATGATACCTTGAATGGTAAAAGTTTTACCTGTCCCGGGCCCTCCTGTTAGCACCATTAATTTTGAGGATACCGCCTTCTTTATAGCCTCTCGCTGAGTTTGGTCGTATTTAAACTTGTTTTCTTTTTCAATCCTATCAATAATATTATCTACTTCTTTTGCTTTCCATGGAGTGGGTGTGGATATAATCTCTCTGATTCTTCTGGCTACTCCTACTTCGCTATGATAAAAAGGTGGTAAGTAAATGGCATCATCCTCACGAATCAAAGATCCATCCTCTACCATTATATTAATGCACTTGTCTATCATATCCCTTTCTAAATTTAAAGCCTTGACTGTCTCATCAATCAATTGACTATAATTTGCAAAGCAATGGCCTTCATTGGATAGCTGGTTAAGTATATAGAGGATACCAGCACGGCACCTTTCCATAGAATTAGGATCAAAACCAAGCTTTTGGGCTATAGAATCTGCTGTTTTAAAACCAATACCCCATATATCATCAGCTAATCGGTAGGGATTTTCCCTGACTATATCCAGACTCTCATCTCCATAGGTCTTATAGATCCTTGCACCATGAGATGTAGAAACTCCATGGGATTGGAGAAACAGCATAATGTTTTTTACTTCCTTTTGCTCCTGCCAGGCTTTTTTGATCATCTCAATTCTTTTTGGACCAATTCCCGGTACCTTCAATAACCTGTCTGGTTCTTCCTCTATTACCTTTATGGTATCACTGCCGAAAACCTTTACAATTCTTTTAGCATTTACAGGGCCAATACCCTTGATTAGCCCGCTGCCCAGATACTTTTCAATACCTGTTACAGTAGCCGGCAATCTTTCCTCATAGCTATTGACAACAAATTGCTTGCCATACCTACTATCTATTTTCCATTCTCCCCGTAAAGAAACTATTGAGCCTACATGTACTGCTGCCATATTACCTACAACAGTTATCAGATCATAGTATCCCTTACTCTTTAGCTTTATAACAGCATAGCCGGATTCTTCACTAAAGTATGTGATTCTTTCCACCACACCGCTTAAATGCTCCATCTTACCCTCCTGCTACTTTCCTACTCTCCTCTTTAGGCTAAATACAATAACTTTTTATCAAAGTTACTGATATATTCATATATTCCATTTTATATCCAAAGGTCCTGCCCTTTATTTTATCATATCCTTTTATTCTTTTATATGTCTTTACTCTTATATCTTATGTCCTGTATCTCTATTCTCAAAAAATTTTTAAGTAAACCAAAAAAGAGATAGCTGATTTCACTATCTCTTTTAGAAGTCTAATCTATAGAAAATTTATTTAACCTTTACCTTTAAGCTCCCTGGCAAACTCTGGCTGCCTCTTCCGCAGCAGATGCAGCATCAGGTTTATAAATATCAGCACCAATGCTCTTGCAGAAGTTGTCAGTAACAGGAGCTCCCCCAACCATAATGGTAACCTGGTCTCTGATTCCTGCTTCTTTTGCAGCTTCAACTACATTCTGCATTTCAGTCATGGTAGTGGTTAGCAAGGCAGAGCAGGCAATGACCTGAGCATTGTGTTCCTTAGCTGCCTCAATAAACTTCTCTGGGGGTACGTCTATACCTAAATCTATTACCTCCAGACCCCTACCTTCCATCATCATCTTGACAAGGTTTTTACCAATATCATGGAGATCTCCTCTAACAGTGCCAAGCACTACTTTACCTATGGATTCTACTCCAGTTTCTGTTAGAGCGGGTTTTAATACCTCCATACCTGCATACATAGCTCTAGCTGCAATAAGTACTTCGGGTACATAGACCTCATTGTTTTTAAACTTTTCACCTATAATGGACATACCATCCAGTAAGCCCTCATTTAGGATGGTTTTTGGATCCATGCCCTCATCTAAAGCTTTTTGAACTAGTTCTTTTACATTCTTAGCTCTTCCTTGCTGTAAAAATGTAGAAATTTCATTTAGTAAACTCATTGTTCAACCTCCTTAGATTTATATTTTCCCCTAGTTACTCTATATTTGCCAGGGGTTACTCCTTCAATTTTCTTGAATACCTTTGAAAAATAACTTTGATCCTCATAGCCTACCAGATTGGATACATCCACAAGATTTATATTCTCGTTTAGTAGCAATTGCTTACTTTTCTCTACCCTAACCCGGTTTACGTAGGTATTGAAATTACAATTCATATTATCCTTAAACACCTTGCTAAAGTATGAGGGACTCAAGTATACGTGTGCTGCTACCTCTTCCAGTGTGATCTTCTTCATATAGTTTTCATTTATATAGTTAACCGCCTTATATATTACATCTGCGTGCTTTATGTCTTTTAAGTTGAAAACACAGTCAGTAAACCTGATCATTATTTTGGACAACCAGAAGGTTAGTTCCTCCACAGTTTTAAAATTATGAATGGTATTCAAATATTTATAGTTTAACCCGAATATCTGCTCTACATCTGCCCCGCCTTCCATTGCTGCCCTGGAAAGTAGCACAATTAACTCTAGTACTCTGGCTTTAATTGTCTCAAAATTTCCTCCGCTGGAAAAGAATATATATCCTAGTATTTTATTAAGAATGGTTTGAGCGCCCTTCTTATCCCCCATAGCAATACAGGACAGCAGTTCCTTCTCCTTTTCAAAGGGGTACTCAGAAACGTTTGTGTCATTACCGCCCATGGTCTTTATCATATGAATATACTGGGATATATGGGACTGATGGTTATGGAATTCCATCTGTTCCAGATACTGTAGATATTCTGCATCCGATATATGGGATGCTACCATAAACAGCAACTCTGATAAGCTGGTAACCTTCTGAGGAGCTATTACAGGTATATTGTCCAAAGTATCCCTTAGCTTTTCCAAATATTCTTCTTCAATATTATTTTTTCGAAGAAGGTCCTCTATGAGAAAATCGTCAGCTTCCATCATCAAAGCCGGTCCACACAATAAATAGCCTCTGACCATTCCTTTAGTTGATATGGGAGAGGCCCAGTGCACCAACCCCATAGGGCAAAAGAAAATGTATTTACCACCAAACCTTTCAGATTGATAACCGCCATAAAGGTGAACTTTATTACAATAACCATCCTCGCCATCCATCAGTTGCCTGACCTGATGACAAAATTTACAGGAAATCCCTGATGTAGTTTCAGTGCTATAAAGAATGTTGCCCCTGGTGTCTATTATACTTACTCCTACTTCTGCAACTCGTCCATAATGTACTATAGCCTTGGATGCCCTTTCTAGATCAAAACCCAGGTCATCCCCTATGTCTACTACTGCTGCGTTTGGTAAAACCATAGCATCACTCTCTCCGCAGTTTGATTAAGTCTATTATATTAGACAATAGGGAATAAGTAAATAGACAATCACAGAATGCAACTTTATGATATCACTCTTTTTTTTAACGGTATTGAACTATTTTAATATTTTTTGCACTTTTAAACTATTAATGGACACTAGACTTCAAAATACATACTATCTACGTATTCATTCTGAAATTCTAAAGTAGAAGACAGCTCAACATACTCTGCCATACCCTTAATAAGGCTTGTCCTTTCATACTGCTCCAAGGACAGTAAAGATAACATAGCACCAGTACCTGCACTGTTTCCAATAGCTATAATCCGGTGCTGCAGCTGTGAAGGTATAAGGCCAATCCTGGATGCGTTTCGCTTATCTATATAGCTACCAAAACCTCCCGCCAGATAAAGATTGGATATTTCCTCTACCTTTTTGCCCATTTTATTGATAAGAACCTTTATTCCCGCTGCAATAGCTGCCTTTGCCAGCTGGATCTCTCTTACATCTTTTTGGGTTATTACTATAGGCTCACCTGTACCACTAGATTTTGAGTCCACAATGATAAAGGCAGATAAACCATCAATCTCCGTTAATCTGTCAGCTAATTTTTGCCCAATCTCCGTTTCAATTTCATCCCTGTCCAGCATCCTGCCTGTCTCATCTACTATACCTGCATCCAGCAAAGCTGCCAGAGCATCCACTATTCCAGAACCGCATATCCCTAAAGGAAGCTTATTATCAATAGTAGTGTACTTTAAATTACCATTATCCAGCATAACAGTATTGATTGCACCACTTACTCCTCCCATTCCATGGCGGATATTTGCACCTTCAAATGCAGGTCCTGCAGCAGTAGAGCAGCATACCATTTTATCTCTGTTGCCCAGCACTATTTCTCCGTTGGTACCAATATCTATAATAAGGCTTAATTCCTTGTTTTTATCCATACCTGAAGCTAATATGCCCGCTACTATATCAGCCCCTACATAGCCTGAAATATGGGGTAACAAAAATACTCTGGTGGCAATCCCCAGTTCCAAACCCAGATCATGGGCATCATACACCTCTGCCTTGGTAGTCGCAGGGGTAAAGGGTGCAGCTGCAATATGTTGCGGATCTACGCCCAGCAGAAGGTGTCCCATAATGGTATTGCCGGCTATTGCTACATTATAGATATGGTCTATAGAAATTTTGTTTCTTCTGGCAAGCTCCTTTATAAGCTCTGATATTTGATTTACAATAGCCTCTCTTAATCTGTTTAGGCCATCAGATCCTCCCATAGCATGCTGAATTCGTGAAATAACATCCCCTCCATAGGGCCTTTGGGCATTCAGTCCTGATATAATATCTACCTGCTGCCCAGTTATTAGATCCATTAAATAACATACTACAGTGGTAGTTCCTATATCTATAGCCACTCCATAGGACTTCTTTGAAGTATCTCCCTTTTCCACATCCAGTATTCTATTGTCATCATAGGCTACTGTAACCTTAAACTCCGAGTCTCTAAGAACTTGAGGCAGTTTTCTCAATATAGAAATATGGATGTGAGGATTTTCTATACCTATAGCATGAGCCAGTCGCTTTAGATCATCCTGCTGATCATCCACAGTGGGAAGGTCCAGCTGGACAAATTTTTTGCTTATAGCGGGAGATATATCCACAGAATACTCAAGACCTGTAGATAGTATCTGTGCCCCTTCCAGCTGTCCCCTGGCAGCCACCTTTACATCTCCCAGTATCCTTGTCATACAGGCCAGGCGATATCCCTCCTGCTTTTCCCTCTGGGACAAAAATTTAGACTCCAGGTCAGTAATATCCGATACCTTGCCTGTCAAAACCCTTACCTTGCATTTGCCGCAGATGCCTTTTCCACCACAGGGAGCCTCTATATAGATATTGTTCTGGTGAAAGACATCCATAAGAATACTTCCAGGTCCACAGGTTACCCTTTTTTCATGGCCATCCAATGAAACTGTTACGGTGTATTTATCCACTCTTTACCTACCTTCCTTTCTTAGACCCACTTTAGACCTCCTATGGCTCTTGCTGTTACAGTAGTTTCCAGTAGTAACTCCCGTGTTATTACCTCCTCCTGATCCTGTTTTTGAGGATTAGATGCAAACACGTTGATTTGAGTAATGTTTTCATCTGCCTGAATGGATACATCACAGGTAGATGCACCCCGAGCTATAGCAAGCTCCCGGGCTGCTCTTTTAGCTTCCTCCTCCGCCCATGCTTTGGCCTTTTCGTAGTCTTCAAAATATGTCTTTTGGCTGGAGGAGAAGCAGTCGTAGCCTTCTACTCCCGCTGAATTATACCTGGGCTTTATAACCACCCTCTCTTCTGCAGTAATACTGCCTGTGATAGCTCCCACTGCATTGGCAACTGCCGCATGTTCTTCTATTACACAGTCGGTATTAAGTGCTGAGGCCACATCCGGTAGATATACATGGATGGGAGCCCCGATTCCAACTAATGAAAAATCTGTAGATAGTTTAAAGGATGTATAAGAGCTTTCTTTATTCTGGAACTCTTTATAGCCTAAAAGCAGCATCTTCTCCAGCTCCGGGGAAAAACTATTCTCTGTAAGGAAGGTATTTTCCCTTACCAATAACTCCTTGGCTATTGTTAAATACAGTCTGGACTTTATAATAGTATTAACCTCATAGATAAGTTCATCAAGGCTTAGCCTCAAGCGATTGGCCAGAATCTCGGCACCCATCAGAGCAGCCTGATTGTTCCATCCACAAAAATCCCCTGTTAAATGCATGATATCCGTAGGCGTTAGAGCACTCCTCATAATTATACCTAGCTGCTCCAGCCTATCCAGTTTTATAGTATATATAGATGTTTCAGCCGCTTCCGCCAGCTGTTCCAAGCTTAAAGGACCATTCTCCAAGGCTTTCACTATATTTATCTCCTCTGAAGTAAAGCCTTCTCCCGTAGGGATATCCCGTAACTTATAGAAAAACTGGCACAATGACCGGGTATGGATTCTGGGATTTTCATGTAAGAATTTTATATACTCAAGCACCTGTGGCCATCTGTGTGCCAACCAGGACAGGGGTGCTGCCCTGCGGGGACCAACTGTTAGGTTATCCCTGGAATCAAAGCTTATAATACTGTCGCCTCCCAGGCCAATGGTTCGAATATCCACAGACTTAACAGCAGTCTGCCAGTTTCCAACATTGGCTCCCTCATAGGCTAAAAGAGGAATTCCATCCTTAACTATTGCCAGGTCACTGGTGGTACCACCCATATCCACCACAATACAATTTTTCTGGCCGCTTAAATTTATGCCACCTATTACACTGGCTGCCGGTCCTGATAAAAGAGTCTCTACCGGCCTGTCCCTTACAAACTCTTCAGACATGATGCTGCCATCGCCACAGACTATAACCAATGGAGCATTAATATTCCTCTCCTTTAAGCCTACCTTTACCGCATCGATAAACTCATTAACCAAGGGAATAAGCTTTGCGTTAAGTAGAGCCGTAGCTGCCAGTTTTAAAAAGTTAAGCTGGCTTGCCAGTTCATGGCCACATACTACAGGCAAACCAGTCCATGTATTAATAAGGTTTTTGGCCTTTTTCTCAAACTCAGGATTGCGGACTCCCCACATCTGAACTACAGCAAAGGCGTCTACACCTTTACCTATCTTTTTTATCTTTACATGAAGGTCGTCCCAGTCAGGCTCTTTTATTACTTCGCCCCTGGAATCATGTCCTCCTTCTATGAATATAATGTCATCAACGGGAGGCAAACCATATTGTTTACCATTTTTCGCAACAATGTCTTTATCGCATCCCATTAATATAAGTTTTGCTCTGCTGCCCTTATCTTCTACACAGGCATTGGTAGCCAAAGTAGTGGATAAGGATACCATCTTGACTTTTTCAAGAAGCTCTCTGGGCATCTGATCCAGGACATTGATTATACCCAGCTTTAAATCCTCTTTTACAGTAACTGATTTTGCATCCTTTATTACTTTTCTGCTATGGAAATCATAAATTACACCGTCTGTATATGTTCCTCCAGTATCTATGCCCAATCCTAGTTTCATGCCGTCACTCCCAATATATGGATTTTAAAATATTGCATCATTTCAACCTTATAAAATCAGTAAGTAATTGTCAATGCAATATTTTATTATTTTTTGTTTAAATAGCTCATTATTTATTTTTTCAATAATAAACTACAATCCTATGAAAAGGTGTTATAATATACATATGAATATTTTGTAAAAATGGAGGTAAAAATATTGAAATTTGAATTAATGCATCCAGCAGAGCAGTTGGTAATGATAATGGATCGGATATATAAATATGGAATGACCACCACCTCTGGCGGCAACCTGTCTATTCTGGATGATAATGGCGATATATGGATTACCCCTAGCGGTATAGACAAGGGTTCATTAACCCCCCAGGATATTATCAGGGTAAAGGCTGATGGTACTATAGAAGGTATCCATAAGCCTTCGGTGGAACTGCCTTTTCATGAAAAAATATATCAAAAACGGCCAGACATTAAAGCAATAATACACGCCCATCCCCCGGCATTGGTATCCTTTAGTATTGTCCGTCAAACTCCCAATACCCGTATCATACCTGAAGCACATTTAATATGCGGCTCAGTCAGCATGGCTGATTATGCCGTTCCCGGAAGTACTGAGCTAGGGGATAATATTGCAAAGGAGTTTGAAAAAGGCCATAGTACTGTTATATTGGAAAACCATGGTGTGGTAGTGGGAAGAAGTGATCTTTTTAAGACCTTTATGGCCTTTGAAACCCTGGATTTTTGTGCAAGGCTGGAGATTAACGGCAGAAAAATAGGTCAGCCTATATCCCTTACCGACAGACAGATCTCTATGTCTAAGCATAAGCAGAATGTGTTTATGGATGAGTTTATTCCTCAAAAGTTTAGCAGTGTAGAGAGAGCCGCACGTAAAGAGATGTGTACCCTGATACATAGATCCTACGACCAAAAGCTCTTTACCAGCACCCAGGGCACCTTCTCCCAGAGACTAGGCGAACACTCTTTCATTATTACCCCTTACGGTGTGGATCGGAAGTATCTGGATATTGGTGATATTGTTCGCATAGACTACGACTGGAAGGAAGCAGGCAAAGAGCCTAGCCGATCGGTAATGCTCCACAAGTATATATATGAACAGCATCCCTATGTAAACTCGGTTATTATAGCTCATCCGCCAAATATTATGGCCTTTGCCATAACAGACAAGGAATTTGAGTCCAAGACTATTCCGGAAAGCTATATAATGCTGCGCAACATACCCAAGCTCCCCTTTGGCTCCAGCTTTATGCAGCCTGAAATGGTGGCCAGATCCTTTTCCAAGAAGACCCCTATAGTTCTTGTAGAGAATGACTGTATCATAGTAACAGCAGATTCCCTCTTAAACGCATTCGACCGCCTGGAGGTGGCAGAATACAGTGCCAAGGCCATTATAGATTCCACTGTGCTTGGAGATATTGTAGCCATTAGCGATGAGGAGATAGCCGATATTGAAAAGGCCTTTAACCTTGAGTAGGTGTAGTCTAAATATACAAAATACTAAACGTAAAAAAGCTGTCGTGAAAATATTACTTGTTTCACGACAGCTTTTGGCTTATTAACTTATTTCTAACCTCCATACCCTTATTTAATCTTATTAAATCTGGCCAGCTCTATAACTGGCCAGATTTGCACAAATTCTTTTTATATTATCTCTAAATAATCCCTATGGGGAAGTTCAGGGAATTTTTTATGAGGCAGAGTTTGATACCAATAGGCAACAGATGCAATATCGTCCTGCAGGGGCAGATACTTGCCATTTCTGCGCCAGCCAAGTGCCTGTATGGTTACCCTTAAGTCTGACTCAAAACGGATTGGGTCTCTTATATGCCATCTATACAATCCAAACCGCATCTGGGATCTATAGACCCCATCGGGTCTAAGAACCTGGGCCAGGCCAGAATAGGGAGTAGTAAACGCCTCATACTGACCGGTCTTTTTATTTTCAAAGTTATAGGAGCCACAGAAATAATCCTCTGTTCCTGTGCCGCATATGGTAGGGAATTCCTTATCACCGTCCATATAGAATTTTATCTCACCTTCTCCCCACCAGCCGTTATTGTTAACTCCCCAGGCCATATATGTACCTACATATTGTCCTTTTCCTTCAATACCGTCTACTATCGTATATACTTCTTTATATGGTAGGGGATTGGTTCTTCTGAACTGAGCATGGAAATAACCAATATCATCCGGTACCTCTGTTAGGGTATAATCAATCTGGTAGAAAAGAACCATGGGCTCGTCATCCCTGTTTTCAATGGTTATCCTGGCATGTTTTTTAAAGGGCATTTCCCAATAGCAATTAAAGGCACTTCCAGGGTTAACGCATACCGCCAAAGATGAAACGGGAGCATATTCTCCCCAGCCACAGGCAAAGAAATCACCTACCGGGCACTCCACCGACGGATATTCCATACCGTCCCAATACATGCGGATTATAATGTCCCTCCATCTGCCAGTGGGAGTCATCCATATGTGCTGTATAGCACCAGGTCCCTCAATATCTGCAATGCTAACTGTCTGTCCACCCTCAATAATAATGTATGGATTTACCTTCCAGCCCTGACCTAAATCACTGGCTGCATGGCGGGCAGAACCCTCTTCTAAAGTGGCCATACCACCTCTGCCTTTGGCTCCGTCAAAGTTTTCCGGGCTAATTGACCGGGTTTTTGCATCGGATAATCTCCAAAGATTACCCATGTTCATACCTAATCCATTGAATTTCTTATCCATGTTTCCAGATCGCCCTCCTGTATCTTATTTTTTCTAAACCTATGCTTTTGCCATAGGCTAATAGCTAATTAAGACTTTGTAAAGTCTTTCCAGGGTATATCCACAGATGCTCCTTTATCTATAATGTCATATATATGCGCCAATAGTGGAAAATCATTCATCCGTACTATTCCAGCCGCTTGACGTTTGTGCATGGCACTGGCTATACGTTTTGTTATCACTACTGATTCAAGGGTAACACCCTCCAGCTCCTTCATAGCTTCATGAAAACTTAATCCCCGTCCCAGCAAAGTCCCCAGTTTTCGGGTACGTCCTCCAAATATGGTAACATAGAGATCGCCTGCACCATATACAATGTTTTCTGACTGGCCTCCCACCATATCCAAAATACCCATCATCTCCCGGATACTCTGTCCAAACAAGGCTGCCTGAGGATTGTACGCCAATTGACATCCTATACCCTCCTGCTGTTCAATCAGTCCTATTGTTAAAGATACGCCAAGGGCATAGGCATTTTTTAGTGCCACGGCACATTCCACACCTATTACATCTGTTGAAATATTTATATGGTAATATGAAGTTTCCAGCGTCTTTTTAAGTTCTAATAGAATAGCCATATCGTCTCCACAAAAAACAACAGCCGAATTGCGGCGATCTGCTAGTTCATAGCTAGTACAAGGTCCGCCAATGGCATTGATTGAAATGTTTTGTTTAGATGATGGTAATTTCTTTTTCATAGCATAGGGAAATGGCAGCAGGCCACCATCTGCCTCTTCCTGCAAGCCTTTGGTTACCAAAATCACAGGGACCTTTTCTGGTATCATAGGCAATACATTTTCTGAAAACCAATCCACTCCGAAACTACTGACCCCTCCTATAACAAGGTCTGATCCCTTAAGAGCTGTTTCCAGCTCCTCTACTTGAAAGGGTTCTATGCCATATGGCAGATAACGTTTAAGCCTGGGATGATATCTGTCTTCTCTCACACGGTCAATTATAGCCCGATCGAGATGAGTACCGACTAAACGGACTTCATGCCCGTTATCCCTGGCAGGATAACTCATGGCTGAACCCATCATCCCCGCTCCCACAATTGTTATTATACTCATTTAACCCACACCACCCTGTATATAAAATAAATATTAGCAAATTATAAATTAACTGGTTAACTTATATTTATTGATTTAGGAAAATTGATATTGTGACTTATACTATGTAGAAAGGTTTATAACAAAGTATTATATAAAAACCGATATTCTGTTATGCAACTAGAATATCGGTTTTATGCTGATTAATCTGATACTCTTTAAGAAACTGCCTGGGCTAATACCTTGCCAATGCTATCCCTTATAATGAGATTGGCTCTATCATCATATTGTGTAGATGATTTATTTATGAGCACTAACTTGTCACCGCCATATTGGGCTATGAAGCTTGCCGCAGGATTAACTTCCAGTGAAGTCCCTCCTACAATCAGCATATCTGCATTCCTAATATAGTCTATTGCTTTATCTACTACATCTGAATTCAATGATTCTTCATACAGTACAACATCAGGTCTTATGATACCATTGCAGCCACTGCATAAAGGTACAACAACTTCGCTGTTTATAACTGCAGTTAAAGGATAGCTTTCTCCACAGTCCATGCAATAGTTTCTATGCATTGAACCATGAAGTTCCAATACATTTTTACTGCCTGCAGCCTGGTGTAGTCCGTCGATGTTTTGAGTGATAACAGCCTTTAGCTTTCCCTCTTCCTCCAGCTTTGCCAGGGCTACATGTGCCCCATTGGGTTTGGCCTTCAGGCAAAGCAACTTGGATTTGTAAAATCTGTAGAACTCATCGGGGTATCTGATAAAAAAACTGTGGCTTAGAAGGCGTTCCGGAGGATATGACCGTCCCTCCAAGGTTTTAAACAAGCCCGTGTCGCTTCTAAAATCCGGAATACCGCTTTCAGTGGATACACCCGCACCCCCAAAAAATACAACCCGTTCGCTTTCATCAAGCATAGATTTTAGTTTAGCTAGACCCATTCCCTTCACCCTTTCAACAGCCTATAGACCCAATACCCAGGATGCCATTGAAAAATATGCCAATAGAGCCAAGGCATCTACTATAGTGGTAATAAGGGGCCCCGCCATTATTGCAGGATCAAGTCCAATTTTTTTGGCCAGTATGGGTAAGGACCCGCCTATTACTTTCGCCAAGATAACAGTGAGCAGCATGCTTACAGACACCGTTGCGGCAATCATAACCGATGCTTGCCTCATTATAATTATTCGTGCAAAGTTTATTATGGCCAAAGTTACTCCTACCAGAAGGCTTACCTTCAGCTCTTTCCAAATGACCTTTAAAATATCACTTAGATCAATTTCATCTAGAGCCAGTCCCCGGATAATAAGGGTGGCCGATTGTGCACCGGCATTTCCTCCCGTATCCATGATCATGGGGATAAAGTAGGTAAGCACTACTACTGACTGCAAAACTTCCTCAAATTTTTGTATGATGGTACCAGTAAAAGTAGCGGATATCATTAGTACAAGAAGCCAAATCACGCGATGTTTGGCAAGCGCTGTCACCTTTGTCTTTAAATATTCCTCATCAGATGGCTGCATAGCTGCCATCTTGTGGAAGTCCTCGGTATTTTCCTCTTCGATTATGTCCACTATATCGTCAACTGTGATGATACCCACCAGACGATTTTCATTATCCACTACAGGAACCGCTATTAAATCGTATTTTCTAAATATATTAGCTACTTCCTCCTGGTCATCTAGGGTATGAACAGATATTATGTTGGTTTCCATAATGTTTTCAATATTCTCTGACAAGTCACTTAGTATAAGCTTTCTGATGGGAATGATTCCTTCTAGCTTTCTATTACTGTCAATTACATAGCATATATTAATTGTTTCCTTATCGACCCCGTTTTTTCTTATACTTTCCAGGGCCTGATCTACCCTCATCTCCTTTTTCAAATCCACAAACTCAATGGTCATCAAACTGCCTGCCGAGTTTTCGGGATACTTTAAGAATTGATTTATAAGCTTTCTGCGCTCTTCACTGGTATTCCTTAGTACCTTTTTAACAACATTAGCAGGCATCTCCTCAATCAAGTCCACAGTATCGTCCAAGAAAAGCTCATCAATAATACCCTTTATCTCCCGATCTGCTATGGATTCAATGATAAACTCCTGTTGTTCTTTGGAGAAATGGGAAAACACTTCTGCTGCAGTATCCTTTGGAAGCAGTCTAAATAAGACCAAGATGCTGTCATCATCTAATTCTTCCATCCAGTAGGCAATGTCAACAACATTCATTTGGCTGAGCCAGGTTCTGGCTTCAGCCAGCCTACCCTGGTGTATCAAACTTAAAATAAAATTCTCTACCATGGCACAACCCTCCTTGACAGGGTCATGCCACTTTTATTCTGATGATCATGACCCTGTCCTTATTATTCACTTTTTGTAAATTGCATAAACTAGGTAAAGGCCCAGGATCCACCATCGTCACCAACTTTCCTTTATATTTAAAAATGGGTCCCTCAACAAGCGAAAGACCCAAAGATACCTATTCCTCCACTCGTTGAGTTTTAACTCTATACGGCTTAGGCCTATGGCCAGCCACATTAAGCTATACCTTAATTCGATAAAGCCTGTTAGCCCATTGGCGTCTCTCGACGTTTCTGGACAGTGGCGTATTTCCGTATAGTAGCCTCACCTAACGAAAAAATTCACTTAAATACATTATATACCAAAACTTTTATTAATTCAACCTATTTTCTGATTATTTGAAAATCATATACTTTTCATTGTCCATAATAGGCATTAGCCCCATGCTTTCTCAGAAAATGCTTGTCCAAGAGGTTCTGATCCATAGGTCCGATATTGGGGTTAAGCATAAAGGTCCTTAAAGCCATCTTGGCTACCTCTTCCAATACTACAGAATTATGCACCGCATCAGCTGCATCTTTTCCCCAGGTAAAAGGGCCATGCATATTGACCAATACTCCAGGGATTTCCATGGGATTTACATTGGCAAAAGTCTCTACAATGACATTGCCGGTTTCCTTTTCATAGTCCCCTTCTATCTCCTCTTTGGTCATCTTCCTGGTACAGGGGATCTCTCCGTAGAAATAATCTCCATGAGTTGTACCAAGTGCCGGAATCCCTCTACCAGCCTGAGCAAAGCTGGTAGCCCAGGATGAATGGGTGTGAACCACTCCGCCTATCTCACTAAAATTATTATATAGCACCAGATGAGTCGGAGTATCAGATGAGGGTTTTAAATCCCCCTCCACCTTGTTGCCCTCAAGATCAAGCACCACCATATGCTCAGGTTTTAGATCCGGGTAAGGCACTCCACTGGGCTTAATTACAATAAGTCCCCTGTCCCTATCTATACCGCTAACATTGCCCCAGGTAAAAGTAACCAGTCCAAATTTGGGAAGATCCATGTTGGCCTTCCACACCTGCTCCTTTAAATCCTTAAGCATTTTATCACTCCCTAACACATCATTCTTTTTCTGATGCTTGTCTCTTTATAACCTTAAGACGTTTCATTACATCATTTGTGCCCCTGCCAAAGTAGTCGTGTAGGATTTTATACTCTGAATATAGTTTGTTGTATACCTCTACATTCTCCTGTACAGGCCTGTATACTACATCCTTTAATCTGGCCATTTCCCTGGCTGCATCCACTATAGAGTCATAGCCCCCTCTTTCCTTACCTGCCGCTACTGCACCGAACATGGCTGATCCCAAAGCCGCAGCTTGTGTGGATGCTGATATTCTAATCTCCCTGTTGGTGACATCGGAATATATCTGCATAAGGAAGGGATTTTTGTGAGCTATACCGCCTGCAGCATATATCTCCTTAACAGGAACCCCGCTTTCCTCAAAGGTATCTATAATCATACGGGTACCGTAGGCTGTAGCCTCAATAAGAGCTCTATAAATCTCTTCCGGTTTGGTAAGTAGGGTACATCCTATAATCAAACCAGTCAAATCAGCGTCCACCAGCACAGAACGGTTTCCATTCCACCAGTCCAGGGCTATAAGTCCGCTTTGGCCTACTGCCAGTTTCTGTGCCTTCTCACTTAATAAATCATGAATACCTATACCCTTCTTTTCAGCCTCCCTGTAGTAACCTCCAGGTACATAGTTCTTTATAAACCAGTCAAAGTGATCTCCCACGCAGCATTGACCAGCCTCATAGCCAAAATAACCTGGAATAATTCCATCCTCTACCACTCCACATATTCCTGGAACCTTTTTTTCCTCTCTGCCCAGTACCATATGGCAGGTGGAGGTACCTATAATCATAAGCATTTTTCCTTCATCTACAATGCCCACAGCCGGCATAGCCACATGGGCATCTATATTCCCCACTGCTACAGCAGTTCCAGGCTTAAGGCCAGTTAGCCGGGCTGCACTTTGGGTAATCTCTCCAGCCTTGGTTCCAATGGGATATATGTTTCTGCTTAGCTTTTCATCTACTACATTTTCCAATCTAGGATCCAATGCCTTAAAAAAGTCATTGCCGGGATAGCCTTTTTGCTTATGCCACATAGCCTTATATCCTGCAGTACAGCTATTTCTCTTTTCCTGGCCTGTTAGCTGCATAACCACCCAGTCAGCAGCCTCTATAAACTTTTCCGCTTTTTCATATATATCAGGTGCCTCATTTAATGTCTGCCATATCTTTGGAAAAAGCCATTCCGAAGAGATTTTTCCTCCATAGAGGTCTAAAAACTCCTCTCCTCTTTCCATAGCAATCTCATTGAGCTTGTTGGCTTCCTCTTGTGCAGCGTGATGTTTCCAAAGTTTTACATAGGCATGAGGGCTAGACCTGTATTCGTCATACAAACATAAAGGGACTCCCTTTTCATCTATGGGAAGTAGAGTACAGGCAGTAAAATCTATACCAATCCCTATAACATCTTCACAAGCTATCCCCGATTCCTTTAGAACTTCAGGAATGGTTTCACTTAGCACATCCAAATAATCCTGAGGATGCTGCAGTGCCCAGTCATGGTCTAGAGGGGTAACACCATCAGGCAAATACTCATCCATAACCCCATGAGGATACTCCCCGACCGCCGTTGCCACTTCTTTTCCTGTGCCAACCTCTACCAATACCGCTCTCCCCGACTGAGTACCAAAATCTACACCAATAGTAAACTTTTTACCCATTCCATAACTCCCCTTAATTTATACTATTCATACTCTTTGGCACTATCTCTTACTATTAGCTCCGGCTCCATCTTAACCTTATCCTTGACCTCACGACCGTCAATCTTATTTATTAAGCTTTCAGCCACCAACCTTCCCAGCTTTTTCTGAGGATGGGCAACTGTGGTTAATTTAACCTCAGATACAACAGCCAGCTGAGAATCATCAAAACTGACCAGGGATATATCATCAGGTATGTTCATTTCCATGCTTTTAATAGCATTTACAATTTTTAATGCCACCTGATCGTTGTAGCATATTATGGCTGAACAGCTTTTGATAAGCACTTCAAACTTTTTATGATCCAGCTTTATAAACTCTTCTCCAATATCATCGGTATCAAACCATAAAATATTTGAATCCTTCAAGCTTATCCCATCTTCAGCCAGAGCTTTTTGAAATCCCTTAAAACGATAGTGACCTTGTATATCGTCTATCTTAAATATACCACCGATACTTTTATGTCCTAAATCAATTAAGTAGCGGGTGGCAAGATAGCCAGCTTTTGTATCGTCCACTACCACATAGGGACAATCCAGCTCCTGATAGCAACCATGAATAAAGAACATAGGGATACCCTTGTCAATTATCTGCCTGTATAGATCCAGGTTAGGGTTTGGCAGGGCACTTTTTGTAGGCTCTATAATAATGCCCTGGATATCCGACCTAATAAAGTTTTCCAGGCATACCCTTTCCTTATCATGATGATTGTAGGTACATCCAAGCACTAGATTATATCCTGCCTTGGACAAGACTTGGTCCATGCCTAAAATGATGGATGGAAATATATAATCATCAAGATAGGTGGTCATTACTCCTATAGTTTTAATTTTACTGGATTTTTGATCTATTCTTTCCCCTACATAAGTACCCTTGCCATGTACTTTATACAGCCATCCCTCGTTTGTCAGTTCACCAATCGCCTGTCTCACGGTATGCCGGCTAACCATAAATTTTTTAGCCAGCTCATTTTCCGACCAGATTTTATCCCCGGTCTTAAGCCCTTCCTGCTCAATGGTTTCTATAATATATTCTTTAAGTGCCTGATATTTTGGCTTTTGCCTTTCACATCTTTTATCCAAAGGGGTTCTCATCCTTGTACATCATGGAAGCTGGTTGATTGAAAGATACATCCTCTACACCCAGCATCTTCATAGCAGCAAACAACACCTTGCCCGCATGCTCAAAGGCTACACCAGCATGGTGGGGGAATCTCTTTGCTATAAGTACATGACGATAGAACCTTGCCATTTCCTTTACAGCAATTACTCCAATACCTCCAAAAGATTTTGGATCTATGTCAATGACCTCTCCCTGTGCTACATAGCTTCTTAGAGTGGTATCAGCCGTGCTTTGCAGTCTGAATAGAGTAATTTCTCCGGACCTTATGGTACCCTCTAGAGTACCCCTTGTAATGTCAGGCTCCTTATCAGGCTCTAATAGGCTATGCATAATACGCTGATACTTCATCTCAGCATCCTTTAGACATGCTTTGGGAGTATTTCCACAATGGAATCCCATAAAGAGATCAGTTAATTTATAGCCATCAAACAGTTCCCTGTTCTCATCGTACATATCCTTGGGAACAGTATTGTTTATATCCAGTAGGGTTGCCGGTTTCTTTGTAGCACAGGTAATAATATATTCACTTACGGCTCCATAGATGTCAGTTTCACAGGCAACAGGTATTCCCCTTGCCGCTAATCTTGAATTTACATAGCAGGGAACAAATCCAAACTGTGTCTGGAAAGCAGGCCAGCATTTGTTGGCAAATACAGCGTATTCAGATGCACCCAGGTTTTCCTCCATCCAGTCCAGAAGGGTTAACTCATACTGGGCAAGTTTTGGCAAGATACCAGGATATCCATTGCCCTCACCTAACTCCTCCTCCATATCCTTTACCACATCGGGAATTCTAGGATCGTCGGCATGGTTGTTAAAAGCTTCAAATAGGTCTAATTCAGAGTTTTCCATAATCTCTATTCCCAGATCAAAAAGGGGTTTGATAGGCGCATTACATGCCAGAAAATCTTGAGGTCTTGGTCCAAAGCTGATGACCTTAAGTCCCTTTAAGCCAAGGATAACCCTTGCTATATCCTCAAAGTCCAGAATCATATCTGCTATATCCTGGGCTGTACCTACAGGATATTCAGGGATATATGGATTTAAACCTTTTAGCCCAAGGCTGTATGAAGCATTAAGCATTCCGCAATAGGCATCACCACGGCCGGCTATTAGGTTGTCCTGAGTTTCCTCAGCTGCTGCAACCACCATAGCAGGACCTCCAAATTTTTGGATTAGCATGGTCTCAGGTCCTTCAGGCCCGAAGTTGCCGAGAAAGAGTACCAGAGCATTTACATCAGCTTCTTTTAATTCTTTTAATGCTTTAAGCACATCTTTTTCATTTTCTACAGTTGTTTGTACTTCAAAGATGTCTATATTCTTGTTTGTACAAGCTTCTACAACGGCTTTTCTTCTTTTTTCACTAAGCTCTATGGGGAAGCAGTCCCTGCTTACGGCTACAATCCCCAGTTTTACACATGGAATATTTTGCATATGTATTAGCCCCCTTACATATATAATTGTGAAATTTCTTCCAAAAATAATTATATCACAGGGAACTTGTGCGTACAAGCTTCCTGTGATATTTATGTGATATTCATATGATATTATATGACGTTACTCTTATAACTCAACCTTTACAAATTTTCTCTTGCCCACCTGGACAATGTCCTGATCATTTAGGGAAGAGACTTTTATATCATTGATCTTTTCACCATTTACCTTGACAGCACCCTGGCTTATTAATCTTCTGGCCTGACTGGTACTGGGAGCCATACCTGCTTCGGTAATCAACCTGGCCATATCTATACCTTCTTCGGATATTACATTTTCAGGAACTTTAAAGGTTGGAATATCCTCCGGCATTTCTCCTTTTTGGAATACAGCCTTAAACTGCTCCTCTGCCTTTTTTGCTGCCTCTTCACCATGGTACAGGGTGGTGATTTCCCTGGCCAGTCTCATCTTGGCATCCCTTGGGTGGTAGGTTCCGTCCTCCAAAGAAGTCTTTATCCTGTCTATTTCGTCTGGATGAATATCCGTAGCCAGCTCATAGTATTTTATCATTAGCTCATCAGGTATGGACATAACCTTACCATACATCTGGTCTGGCTCTTCGTAGATACCAATGTAGTTACCCAGGCTCTTACTCATCTTTTCTACACCGTCGGTTCCTTCCAAAAGGGGCATTAACAGGGCTACCTGGCTTTGCTGACCGTAATCTTTTTGTATGGTTCTACCCATAAGGAGGTTGAACCTTTGGTCTGTCCCTCCCAGCTCAATATCAGCTTTTATGGCCACAGAATCATAACCCTGCATTAAAGGATAAAAGAATTCATGGATAGCAATGCTTTGCTGATTTTCAAACCGGTTTTTAAAATCTTCCCTTTCCAGCATTCTAGCTACTGTATACTTAGAGGCTAATTCAATGACATCAGAGAATTTTAACTCACCTAACCACTCGCTGTTAAAACGAACCTCTGTCTTTTCCTCATCAATAATCTTAAAAATCTGCTCCTGGTAGGTTTTAGCGTTTTCTAGTACTTCCGCCCTGGTAAGAGGGGGCCTTGTCTTGGATCTGCCAGTGGGATCCCCTATCATGGCAGTAAAGTCACCAATGATAATTATGGCCTTATGGCCTAAATCCTGCATCTGCTTGATTTTTCTCAGCACCACAGCATGGCCTAAATGAATATCCGGAGCTGTAGGATCAAGCCCCAGCTTTACCGTTAATGGTCTCCCATCCTTCTGTGCCTTGGCAAGCTTATCCTTAAGCTCATCCACATCTATTATCTCATCTGCACCTTTAGAAATAATTTTTATCTGTTCTTCAATAGGTATCATTTTTACTCCTCCTTCTTTACTGCTTCTTTACTCACTATTATAAAACAGATATAAAACAAAAAACTCTCGACCTCTGAACCAGCAGAGGACGAGAGTAGAATCCCGTGTTACCACCTCAATTTATCGATGCCTCGCAGCATCAACCTCATCAGGTACAATGGCACAAGGACTTAACCTTGGCTTTTATACCTTAGCACGATAACGGGTGCGGGTGACGGTGACAGCCTACTTAACCTATGCACATGGTACTTAGATCTTTCGGTGTACAGCTCAGAGATGTATTCAAAGTGCTGTTCCTTGCCCCTCTCACCAACCGGGAACTCTCTTTAAGGCCTAGGCACTTCTACTCCTTCTCTTCATAGCTTTTTGTTATGAAATTTTTATGTTATTATATATCATTAACCTGGTATTAGTCAACCACATAAATTCAATCTGTCATGTCAGCTTATCAGCTATCATTTACCATTTCTAACAGCTATTTATAAGTAAGCTCCTTCGCTGATCTGGCTAAGAAAATTAGTGCAATAGATTAATTTAATGCCTTTATCAGTAGCTTGTATGAAGCCGTCATAGCATCTTCCATACTGATTTCATGGTTAAAACTCCTATATCCAAAGTATTGGGAAAAACCCATTATGGCACTGGATATGGCCATATACCGGTAATATGAATCCTCTACCTTTGTTATTACCTTCTCATTAAATCCAGTTTCAAGTAGATGATCAAAAATGTGATTTATTCTAGAGAAATATTGACACAGGTCATGTTTGTAATCCGATAGATACTCATAAAATTTCTGAATTCCTCCATCGGATAACAATGCCCTAAAGACATACATGTTACTATCTATATATTCAGCTATTATATGGAGGAGTTCATAAAACTTCTCTTTAAAACCTTCCTTATCCTTTATCCTGGAATAAACAATTTCTACTTCTTTTCTTATGCCAAAAAGGATGGCCTGGGATATAGCCTCTTCCTTGGATGTGAAGTAATCATAGATAGTCCCTTTACCTACATTGGCTTCCTCTGCTATATCAGATACCTTGATGGAATAGGGATTGATCCCCTTTTCCATCAAAGCAATTATTCCCTCAAATATAGCTATTTCCTTTTCCGAATATAGGTTGTGTTCCATATTCTACGCCCCTCCTTCCCCTACAGCTTTTTTCTTTGAACCTCTATGAAGAAGGTGATACATTACAGGTACCACTAAGAGGGTAAGAGCGGTAGCATAAGTTAGTCCTCCTATGGATACTATTGCTAGTGGCTGCAGCATTTCGGCACCCATTCCCACTCCTAAAGCCAGGGTAAATAATCCTAATATAGTAGTAATGGCTGTCATTAGTATAGGTTTTAGACGAGTTTTTCCTGCCTCCATCAAAGCTTCAGTTTTATCAAGTCCTCTCTCCCTTAGCTGATTAGTGAAGTCCACGAATACTATACCATTGTTTACTACCACACCGCTTAAGACCAGGAAGCCAAGCATAGAAACCACGCTTATTACATGTCCTGTTATAGCCAATGCTATCAATCCTCCAGTAAAGGCAAGGGGAATTGTGAACATAACTATAAAAGGGGATAACAATGACTGAAACTGAGCTACCATGATGAGGTAAATAAATACAACGGCCAGTAATATCATAAATGATAAATCGTTTAAAGAATCAGCAATCATCTTATTTTCACCAGAGAACTCGATTTTATAGCCCTCAGGCAGTTTATAATCCTCCAGCTTGTTTTCAAACTCACGGCTAACAAGGCCAATATTATAATCTGGATCAATGCCTGCAGATATCGACAGATATCTTTCTTGAGAATCCCTTGTGATGGCGGCCAGACCTTTACCCTCAACAATCTCAGCAATGTCACCTATGGTTACTTCTACTTCTTCCTCATTCTTAGCGCCTTTTATGGTGAGTTTTTCCAGATTTTCTTTAGTTGTATCCTGTCTTGTTTTATCTATGACGATTACAGGATAATCCTTATTATCCACAGACAAAGTAGTAGCAGTCTTGCCCTTGGATATTGTGGAGTTAACACTTGAATAAACCTGGGCTACAGTCAGTCCATTTTCCATAGCCTTTTCCTTATCTACAATAATTCTCAATTCAGTCATCGTATCTTCAATACCATCAGATACGTCAATAGTTCCTTCTGTTTCCTCCAGTATCTTTGCTATATCCGATGCTATCTCCTGGAGGGTATCTATTTCCCTACCCTTAACTAATACTTGTATTCCAGAGCCTCCTAAAGCTGAAAGATCCATATTGGAGGTACTGACACTTATTTCGCATTCTAAATCCTCTGTTAGTTCATAAATCTGTTTTTCAATCTCTTTATTGCTTACCCTTTTGTTTTCGTCTAAAAGCAGATACAGACTGGCTACATTGCTGTTGGAGCCCCCACCGCCCATGCTTAAACCTTCCATTAAACCACTTTGAAAGGCTCCTATGGTGTCGATGCCCTCTATTTCCATAATTCTGTCAACTACAGTGTCTGACATCTGAATGGTGTCCTCAAAAGAAGCTTCCCCAGGCATTTCTATGGTTACGGACATTTGCGGGGTATCCATATCAGGTATAAAGGCTGTACCCATAGATGCTGCCAGGTAGATGCTGACACCTAATAAAACTACAACAACAATCATAACTAATGCTCTGTGCCTTAATGACCATGCTAGCATTCTGCTATACCAATTTGTAAACTTTTCAAAGGTCTTATTCCGTTTTTCACTGATCCTTCCCAACATATTTGATGCCATAGCGGGTACCAGGGAAAGAGCTACTATTAGGCTGGCCACTAGAGAATAGGCTATGGTCAGGCCCATATCTATAAAGACCTGCCTGGATATACCCTTAACAAAGACTATGGGTAAAAAGACACACATCGTTGTCAGGGTAGAGGATATAATAGCCGCCGAAATTTCCTTTGCCCCCTCTATAGCTGCTTCCTTAGGAGATTTACCCAGATTCCTCAAACGATATATGTTCTCTATCACCACTATAGAGTTATCTACCAGCATACCTACCCCCAAAGCCAGACCACCTAAGGATATAATATTTATGGTTACCCCTGTAAAATACATCATGGCAATGGCAGCAATCAGGCTTACGGGAATAGAAACTGCTATAACAATGGTTGGTCTTATATCCTTTAAAAATAGTATAAGAACCAAAATAGCTAATAAGCCACCATAAACCACATTATCCAGCACTGAGTCCACAACTATATCAATATATACACCCTGATCCATAAGAGGGGTAATATTCAGCCCCTGGTGTCTTGAAGTCAATTCTTCAAACTTTTCCCTTATACTGGCTGCAACCTGTGCTGTAGAGAAGTTGCTCTGCTTTTGAAAAGTCAACATTACTGCATTATTTCCATTGACCTTTGCATAGGTCTCCTCAGAATTATCCAATTGGGATATCTCAGCAACATCCTTTAGATAGATCTTTCCTATTCCTTTATCACCTGTATCAAAAAGCACTAGATTCTCCAGCTGCTGGACATCCTTAATCTCATCTCCAACCTTGACCAGGTATTCGCCATCCTCCTCTGATATAGAGCCAGCTGGCATGGAAAAATTTTGCGCTGTTAATATGCCTGAAACCATATCCGGTGTTATAACCCCGTCCAGGGATGCCTTTTTAAAAGCCTCTTCCCTGGCCTTTTCAAACTCATCCATCTTTTCATTTAATGTTTGTTCACCTGTTTCAAGCTGGGTTTTGGCTTTATCCATCTCCATGCTAAGCATAAGCTTTCCTGTAGCCAGCTCCTGTTCTTTTAAACTAAGCTCATCCTTCTTGGATGCAAGAAGTGTCTTTTGCTTTACCAGCTCCTCTTTTTTATCATATATCTGCTCCAAACCCTTTTCTATCTCGGCTTTGCCCGCAGAGATTAGCTTTAAGTTGTTTTCTAGCTCTTGTGAGAGATTTTCTATAGTCTCTCTTATGTCGCCAGGTTTTAGCCTACCTCCCTCTGCCAGAGATTTTTCCAGTCTTTCCAATCCCTGGCCTATCCGGTCTTTTATATCCTGGGGAAGGTTATTGAATAATTCCAATAGGGCTTTTTGCAATTCCTCTTTCTTCATTTCAGGCATTTTATTTTTTATACTCAACACTAAGCCCTGTACTGTTTTCAATTCTCTTTCCTGTTGGTTTATTTCACTTAATTTGGCCTGTAGTTCACGCTCAGCTTTATCTAACTCCAGCTCTCCAGCAACTATCTTGCTTTCAGCTTCCCCAATCTGTTTCTTAGCTTCAGTCAATGCCTTCTGACCCTGAGATAACCTCTGGCTTTGCTTTTTCTCCTCTGATGCCAGTTTTTCCTTTCCACTCTCGATTTCCTCTTTTGCCTTCATCAACTCTTCCTCAGCCTGAGCAAGCTCAGAATCTATGGCAGCTAAAATTCTCTTATTTAAATCATCTATCTTATCCCCGTCTATAAGTACCTCTATCCTTTCTTCTAACAGGCCAGCTCCTGTTACAGAAGCTACTCCGTTTACACTTTCCAGCTCTGGAATTATATCCTGATTTACCAGCTGGGAAATTTCAATAAGGTCCATACCTTCTACGTCTACTGAGGCTACCATTATGGGCAACATATCAGGGTTTAACCTCATCAGCATAGGAGAGCCTACCATATCTGGCCATGCAGGTTTGACCAGATCCAGCAGGCTGTTTAACTCTATTGTAGCTGAATCTAGATTTACATCATTATTAAACTCCAAGATTACAATGGAAGAATTCTCTCTTGATATAGAACTTACATTTTTTATATTGTCTACCGTTGCTACTGTCTGCTCAACGGGTCTTGTAACTACCATCTCTACTTCCTCGGGACTTGCACCCGGATAGCTGGTTATTATTAGAATATAGGGTAGATCTATTTTGGGCAGTAAATCAGTTTGAAGATTCATAAATGATATAACTCCCAGTATTAACACCAGCACTACTGCTACTACAACTGTATAAGGCCTTCTGACACTAAATTTAGATAACATTCATTCTATTCCCCTTGTTACTTTTATTCTCCGACCGACCAGTCGGTCACTCCTTAAGAAAAACAAAGGCTTCTTCCATTAACCTTAAATCGAAGCCTGGTATTCCAATCTAAACTAATAATATGCTGTACTTTCTAAATAATTATAACAAAGGAACAGAAATTGTCAAATCTTATTATACCCATTATTTTTCCTTATATATATCCTGCTTCATCTCATATCTTTATCATTGATCTAGTTTAGTTGTATTTCATTTGGCTTGTTATAGTTATTCAGGTATAGTAAAATTTAATTATATAAAAAGATATTGGCGCATATTATTGTTAAGGAGGTCGGTTTATGGGTCACCAGAGATTCATTTTACCCACAAAAGACAACACTCCTATTAATGTTAACAAATGGGATATTGATGAAGGTATCTCTCCTAGAGGAATAGTCCAGATCTCCCATGGTATGGCAGAATGGGCCTACCGATATGACAGCTTTGCCAGGGAATTAAATAAGGTTGGGTTCATAGTCTTTGCCAATGATCATAGAGGACACGGCCTAACTGCACCCCAAAAAGAGGAAATAGGTTATATAGCCGCTGATGACGGGTTTTCCCGTATGGTGGAGGATATGGCTGAGCTTAATGAATTTATAAGGAAAGAGTATCCTGATTTACCTATAGTATTATTTGGCCATAGTATGGGTTCCTTTTTAAGCCAAAGATTTATACAGCTGTATGGCACAAAAATTCAAGGCCTTATCCTGTCGGGAAGTAACGGTAAGCAGAGCCCTATCATAAATTTCGGGATACTGCTGGCATATATAGAAATGAAGACAAAGGGCAGAAGACATAGAAGCCAGTTTCTCAATAAGCTAACCTTTGAAGGATATAATAGAGCATTTGCGCCCAACAGAACAGGCTTTGACTGGCTGTCCAGAGATGACAGGCAGGTAGATTTATATATAGAAGATCCTTATTGTGGCGGAGTTTTTACTGCCTCCTTTTTCTATGATTTCCTTAGTGGTTTAAAGCTTATAACTAAGAAAAGAAGTTTAAAGACTATCCCAAAAGATCTTCCAGTTTTTATTTTCAGCGGAAGTATGGATCCCGTTGGTTTATTTGGCAAAGGTGTCGAAAACCTGGTTAATATGTACAAGTCTATAGGAATGACCAATATATCCTATAAGATATATCCTGGTGGCCGTCATGAAATGCTAAATGAACTCAACAGGGATGAGGTAATAGAGGATATTATTACATGGCTAAATACCAGTATCGCCAATATTTAATTTTGAAAAGGTTCATCCCCAAAAATTATTGTTGACAAAATCCATATTATATATTAAGATATAATGTGTTCTGTTCGCACACTAAGTTTTATATATTTGCTGCCGGACAGAATGTCCGGTAGCTTTGTGGAGAGATGGCTGAGCTGGTCGAAGGCGCACGACTGGAAATCGTGTATACCCCGAACAGGGTATCGAGGGTTCGAATCCCTCTCTCTCCGCCAGAAATAAAGGGTTTGCAAAAATTTGCAAACCCTTTTTACATGCTAATTTTTCTGCTAAAAAGTCTA